>USHL01000114.1 GCA_900554525.1 uncultured Oscillospiraceae bacterium
GCACTTTTTATTTTGTCTGATGTCTTCCGTAATTTATCTCTCTTTATTTTATACAAGGGAGCTGATGCCGGATGATTGCGCCGCAAAATAAAAGCGGTAATTTTTTTATGGTTTCAAACCGTATATTTGATTTCAAATTAAAGCCGAGGGATTTTACCGTCTACTGCTGTCTTGTACGGCACAGCGATATAAACGGTGTATGTTTTCCGTCGCGTCGGCTTATATCAAAAGAATGTCATATGGATATTAAAACGGTAGATATGGCAATAAGAAATCCCGAAGAAACCGGACTTCTGAAAAAGGAACAGCGCCGCCGAAAGGACGGCACAAATACAAGCAGCCTATATAAGCTCGACCTATTACGGTAGAGTAATTTTTGTATTTGGGATAGGTTTAAAAACGGAACAGCATAAGAAGACTCATTAAACTAAACCCACTAATATATTACAGCAGAAGATATAAAAGCCGTGTAATCATTTTAAATGCCCTGTGTGCCAAATAAGTGCGAAACGAGTAAACATACGCCCGAAGCACATACAGGCGAAATACGGCATTGTAAACGGCGTGTACGCCGCTTATTCCTTTTCTGCCGTAAATAATAGGAATTACGGAAATTTTACTTCTGTACTCTCCCTTTGAGGAGAGTGCGAGCATCGCAGACGGCTGGTCGCCGCCAAAGCCGACCCCTGCCTTCTGCTGCTCGGCGGGCAGAAGCCCTGCACCCACTTACTTTCTTTGAAAAGAAAGTAAGCAAAGAAACTTTTAATTTACGAAAGGAATCCTATGAAGAATAAAAAGTTAAGTATCCGCATAAGCGAACAAGACCTCGCTGTCATTCACAGGAAAGCGGCTGCGGCAAAGCTGTCCTTTACAGACTATGTCACACGCTCCTGCCTTAACAAACAAATCATTGTAGTAGACGGTCTTGAGAATATAATCCGCGAACAGAAAGCCATAGGTAAAAATCTTAACCGTCTTACTTTGCTTTGTAATATGGGCAGAGTATCTGCGGTGAATTTATCTGAAGTAAAAGAAGAATACGCAAAACTGAATAAAAATCTTTATTCTCTGCTTGAAAGAAAGCGGTGGTCTGATGGCAACGGTTAATTTAATACAAAGTAAACGCTCACAGTCGAGAGCAGGACTTGCCTTTATTCTTTCCTACTGCAAGCGTGAAAACAAAACTATGCACAGCGGTAAAAAGTTAACGGGCGGTATTAACTGCGTTGCAGAAAGCGCATACCACGAAATGATGTCCACCAAAATGCGGTACGGAAAAACGGACGGCAGAATGTTTTATCATCTGGTGCAGTCATTCTCTCCGGATGAAAATATCTCACCCGAAACCGCACACGAAATTGCGTTGAAATTTGCAGAACGGGAGTTCGGAAACTACGAGGTTTTAGTTGCCACCCATACAGACAAAGCACATATCCATTCGCATTTTATTATCAACAGCGTAAGCTGTGAAAACGGTTGCAAGCTCCGACCGGCTAAAGATTTCATAGAGCAGCTGCGGAACTCATCTGATCTGCTGTGTATGGAATACGGGCTGTCTATATTACCTTCACAACAGAAAAAGAAATTTGTTCAGCAGATGTCCTCAAGAGAATACCGTTCGGCTGTGCGGGGCGAGAGTTACAAAATGCGGCTTGCAGCTGTGATAGACGATGCAATGACAACAGCACAGTCAAAAGAAGATTTTATTCAGCTGATGGAAGCTGAAGGTTACGGCGTTATGTGGACGGACGAGAGAAAATATATTACCTACATCACACAGGACGGCAAGCGATGCCGTGACCGCAGTCTGCACGAAGAAAAATATCTTAAGGAGAATATGGAATATGAATTCGGAATACGGAAGATTATCCTCGGAGGAACTGAAAGCGAGAGCGCGTCAGAATATGCACAGAGCGGCCGAAGCGAATCCCTGCGTAACGGTGACCGAGTCGAACTGGAAAGGTTTGATCGACACTCAGGAAGCACAGATAGAACTGCTCTCCCGGCTGATGAGCGCAACAAAAACGCTGACAACCAAAGAAGAGCTGGTGAAGTATATGAACAGTCAACTGGATATACTGACCGAGAACAATGCACAGTGCCGGGCGGCAGTGACGGAATTTCAGAACGAAATGCGGAAAGCATCAATGAACTTTACCGACTCGATGAAAACAGCGGTATCCGATACCGAGAAACGGGTTGGGAGAATCAGCGAATTTTATTCGAACGATCTCTCGATGCTGAAGGATACAGCGGAGAAATATTTGAGCCGGATATTTTGGATTACGGTTATCCCGTCAGCGATAACGGCGGTGTACTATCTGACGCTGCTTATCTTGCGGCTGATATAACAAACATAATTGACGATGACGCTTCCGTGGAGGATTGCACCACAAGGCACTTCCCCTCAGAGCATAAAAAGAAAAATTCCGGTCCGGTTATGGGCGGAATGTAAAAATGACAAACAGCCTGACGGCGGAAAGGATTCTATGGAGAAAAACAATTATAATATTGAAAGAGTTGAATTTTACTATAACGGAGACAATGAAAAGTTTGACCGGTTTTTAAGCTCGGCAATAAAAGAATATATCAGTACGGATATTCTTGCCCGAAAATCAGGAGCCTGAGTGTATTATTGCGGCGTGTATGAAACCAAAATCGCCTGAAATGCGTGAAGCCGTGCGATTTGCCGAGAGGTGTGTGCGGCAGCCAATGCAGCTCTCGCAGGAGAAATGCGGAAGCATAGATGAGATACGAGCTTATATTTCCAACCGCGAGATGAAAATTGCCAAGGAGCAAAGCCTATCGCGAGCATTGGAAAAACAAGCTGCGCAGCGCAAAAACGTCCGAACAGACCGCTGAATATATTAAAAAGCGCAACCGCTGCACCGAAATGCTCAAAAATCTGCGTTTTCAAAAACTGGTTGCAGGAACGCTTGTTAGCGATGAAGCGAAAATCAAACGGCTCTTGAAATCCGAGCAGAATATTCAGTGCGGCAATGATCCATACGAGTGGGTGAACAGCTGCCGTATGAGAGACGCAAAAACCGACAAAACACTGTCAAGATAAACTTAAGCAATTCGTTTCAAATTCAAATTTTCGATTAACATCTTCGGAAACGACGGACGGAATAACCGTCACGGTGAATGAAATCACCAAATTTGACCAATAATGAAAATGTGAGGAGTTTGATAGAATGGAATTTGTAATGGATAACGAACTGAAGCTGGCAAAGGTGTGGTGCTCCCATGCTGATCAAAGGGATGAGGCAAAGCAGCAGAAATTAAAGCAGTTTATTGCCGATTGCAGAAAAAAAAAGATCTTCGTCTGCGTTTATGAATCGGGCTACGGCGACCTTTTGGAAAATACCAAAGAGCTGCTTGCCTACAATCTCAATAACCCGTCACCGCGTGCAAAGACTTCAAAATCGCGCGACGCGCGGTAAAGCGGCGTTTCGCCGCGTACATAGCTCTTAACATTTTTAAATATCACTTTTTGTTTGACTGCAAGTCAGCAAGTTAAAAATAAGGAACATTTGACGGGATTTACCCTATCAAATGTTCCCTAAAAATTTATTTATAGCACTCGGAAAATGCCGGGCGCATATCCTCAATGTCCGCGCGCGAGATCCCGTATTTTGCTGCTAATGCCTCCCAATTGCACCTAACGGTATCAAGTATGCCGTCGGCAATTTCTTTCGCTTTTTGGCTGTCAATGCCGAACCGGAATGCGGTTTCTATTGCAAGCGGCACCGAAATCACATTATCGGTTTCGTTGACATTTAAAGAAAGCTCGTCACCGTAAGGCACGGGGTTCACATCATACAGGGGAGAGAGCATCCATCCGCTTTTGCAGTATATAAAGGCGTGATTCCGCAAATGGTCGTCCGTGTTTGAGACTGCCATATTGAATACGATTCTTTTCCACAGCTCAACCAAATCGTCTTTTGGATTGCTGCCGTCTGATTTGATGAACGACGCAATGTCCAGATAGCTCGTTCCGTCGGCGGCGGAAGCACCGTCCGTCTTTTTGAGCAGAGTCATAGCTGAGGCAAAGTGGATTCTTTTCGTTTTGTTGCGGTCAAAACGCTTTACAAGAAATGTGCTGCCGTATTTTGAAAACTTCTCAATCCTAGACTCCGGAGCATTCAGTCCGCAAAGCTTTGCCAAATCAGACGCAACCTTTTCCCATGCACCGGTATTGTTTTCATCGTTTTTAGACGGGAATTTCGCAATCCATAGCTGCCCATCTGTGTCGGTTACCGTTGCTTTCGGTCTTGCGCCGCCGAGCGACGACCCGGGTCTTAGCAACTGATTCAGCCATTTCTCGTTCAGCGATTCATCGTTTTCAAACTGACGGGACGCCTCCTCCAATGTTCGCAGCGTTGTCCATGGCGGTGCTGCAGTTTCCTTGTCACACGATAAAAACTCTCCGTCGAGGTCTGTTTTAAAGCGTATGCCGCCCATTCGGGTCTCATCGTAAACGCCCAAAAGGTAATCGCTTTCGAGAAGCTTTCTCGGCTTGCGCTTTTCTCGGTCGGCAAGCTTGCGCTCTTTTTTATTCATCAAGACCCGTCCCCAGCGGTCGGGTGAAGCGTCGGAAAAGACGCCGAAAATGCTGCTTCCGTTCGGAAACTGTCTTCCGACATAAGGAAACAAATCGGGATCAATGTTTGCGTTTCCGCTATTTTGTTTTAACCATTCTTCTGTATATTCAAAGGAATAGCTTTCGCCGCCTTTAATGGTATCGACATATAAATTGCCCATGTGTACAGGCGCGTCGCCAGAAAAACCATCAAATACATAAATCGTTTTCATATGCTGCCTCCTTACCTTTTATTCTTGCCGGTTAAATCTATATCCTGCAGTTTTCTGCCGAGTTCATCGTCGCCTGCGATTTTTAAAAGATCCTTATCCATATTATTGAGTGCGTGCAAAACGGCGGCGTAAATACCGACGGCAACCGACGGATTGCCGTTTTCCACCTTCCACAGCGTTGAGCGGCTGACTCCGGCGCGTTCGGAAACCAATGTTGCGGACAGCTTTCTTCTGAGCCGTGCCATTTTTATTTGCTCGCCCATTGTTTTAAGAATATTTTCCGTATCAGGCATAATATTATACGCAGCATTTTTCATTTGCATCCACCTCTTGCGTTTTCTATTATAAACATATTTGGCTGTTTTGTCAATAATAGCAAAGAATA
>USHL01000115.1 GCA_900554525.1 uncultured Oscillospiraceae bacterium
AATAGGAAATTCAGGTAAAGTCATAATTGAACTCAACAAAAAGTATGCTATACTGGATTCAGTTAACCGAGAAAGGCGTGTTAATATGGAAAATACAAAAATAAAACGTCTCGGCGTGATGATTGACTGCTCCCGAAATGCGGTTATGACGGCCGAAGAATGTAAGAAATTCGCGGGACTTTTGAGCAAAATGGGATATAATACCCTTTTGCTTTATATGGAGGATACATATACGATAGACGAACAGCCGCTGTTCGGATATATGCGCGGCCGCTATTCCAAGGCGGAGCTTAAAGAAATAGACGGATACTGCGCTTCGCTCGGCATAGAGGTCATTCCCTGTATACAGACCCTTGCGCATCTTAACGGGATGTTCCGCTGGCAGGAATACGATAAGGTGCGGGACTGCGCAGACATTCTTCTGGTCGGGGATGAAAATACATATGAGCTTATCGAGCAGATGATACGTTCCGTTTCGGAATGCTTCAGGAGCAAAAAAGTGCATCTCGGTATGGACGAGGCATGGCTGCTGGGCTCCGGAAAATATCTTTCTAAAAACGGCTTTTCCGATAAAGCGGAGATACTCAAGAAGCATTTGAGAAGAGTCTGCAGCATAGCTGAAAAGTACGGTACAGAGCCGCTGGTATGGCACGATATGTTTTTCAACCACCGTGAGGAGCTTGCGGGAGAGCTGCCGGAAACGGCCGAGCTTGTTTACTGGGATTATTATCATACCGACTATGACCATTATGTCAGGCGTATAACTCAAACAAAGTCACTCAGCAAATCGGTCTGGTTTGCCGGCGGCGCCTGGAGCTGGCTTGGCTTCGCGCCCGACAATACCTTCAGCATTGAAACTATGATACCCGCCGTAAAGGCCTGCTTTGATACCGGAGTTGAAAACGTATTTTTCACTATGTGGGGAGACGACGGCGGAGAATGTTCAAGATGTGCGCTGCTGCCCTCGCTGTTCTATGCGGCCGAGCTTGTGCGGGGCAATACAGATGAGACCCTGATAAAAAGCAGATTCAGGGAAATCATCGGCGCTGATTACGACAGCTTTATGCTGCTTGATGAGCTTAACCGCATTGACGGAACGCATAAGGAGCATACTGCCAAATATCTGCTGTTCAACGACCCGCTGTTAGGACCTGCGGACTGGCGGATAACTATGACCGAGGGCGAATATTACGCCGCTCTTGCGGAAAAGCTCGCAAACGCCGATATAGCAGAGGAATACAGTTATATTTTTGACAGTATGAAAGCTTTATGCGATGTGCTGGCACTGAAGGCGGAGCTCGGAGTTAAGCTGAGAAGGGCTTATAAGAAGGGTGATAAGACCGGGCTTGCCGCTCTTGCGGAGGTCTGTACCGAAATAATATCAAGACTCAACAGGTTTCACCGTATGTTCAGAACACAATGGCTGAGAGAAAACAAGCCGTTCGGTCTTGAGGTGCAGGATATCAGAATCGGCGGTCTTGTAAGGCGCATAGAGGTCTGCCGTGACCTTGTTTTGGATTATGCGGCCGGCAAAACCGACAGCATACCCGAGCTTGAGGAAGATATTATTAAATCGGAATGTGCCGCTATGTGGCTGCAGTCGGCTTCTCCGAATGTAATGACAATGTTTCTGTAAAAAAATGCTCCGTCTTCGGACGGGGTATTTTTATTTTAAATATACCTTGACATTTAAGGTATATTATGCTATTATATACATAGCGAGGTGATAAAATGTCAATAGTGGCAGATATTATAAGGGGACATACCGATACGATAATTTTATCGAGTCTGGCTGAAAAGGACAGCTACGGTTATGAGGTGAACAAAAAAATAAAGCTTTGCTCGGGCGGGCAGTATGAGCTTAACGAGGCAACGCTTTACACTGCCTTTAAGCGGCTGGAGGACAGCGGCTGTATTTCCTCCTACTGGGGAAGCGAGGGCGCCGGCGCGCGGCGTAAATATTATCATATTACGCAGTACGGGCTGGAAACCTGCCGCAGGCTGATTTCAGAGTGGAACTTTTCAAAGGAAATAATTGACAGATTACTTGATACGGAGGGCAAAGACAATGTATGAGAAGCTGCGGGCACATATAGAGGAGCTGTTTAAAGACGCTCCCAAAACCTTGCAGACGGTTGAGATAAAGGAGGAGATACTCCAGAATACCGTCGATCGGTATAACGATCTGCTGGCAGAGGGCAAGAGCGAGGAGGCGGCGTTCAATATCGCGGTAGCCGGTATAGGCGATGTAAACGAGCTTATCGGCAGTATCACGGCCGTAAAGCCGGAGCCGTATACCAAGGAAGAGCTTGAAAATAACAGCCGGCGCCGTACGGTGCTTTTAAGCGTATCGGTAGTGCTTTATATATGCAGTGTAATACCCGTGATTGTCAGCGAAGAAATATTTGACAATGATGTTATCGGAGTAGTGCTGATGTTTCTGATGGCAGCCGCCGCAACCGCGATAATCATTTACCGAAACGGGCTCAGGCCGAATTTGCCCGAAAGCGGCGGAACGGTGGTTGAGGACTTCAAGGAATGGAACCAGAAGAATAAAGAGGATAAATCGGTTATGTATGCCGTCAACGGCTCGGTATGGGCGCTGACGCTGGTCGTATATTTCTCGCTGAGCTTTACTACCGGTGCATGGTATATTACATGGCTTGTTTTCTTTATCGGTCTGGCGGCGGTAAATATTATCAAAGCGATACGGGATATTATGAAGTGAGGTGCTGAAATTGAAAAAAGGTGCGATAGCAAGGCTTGTGATCTGGTCGGTCACGGCGCTGCTGCTGATAGGACTTTTGACCTCTGTGCTGGTATTCAGAGGCTTAAAGAACGGAAATATTTCGATTGGACCGTCGGGGTATACCTATAAAAATGCTGCCGATTATTCCGTCGGAGGCGGGGAAATTTACGATGAGATAACCTCGGTAGAGGTCAATTGGGTAAACGGAGGCATAAATATCGAAGTTTATGACGGTGACTGTGTTCAGGTAAGCGAGACCGGCGCGGAAGATGAAGATGACCGGATGAGGTATCTTATCCGCAACGGACGGCTTATAATACAGTACAGGAAATCGGGTTTCAGCTTCGGCCTTTCAAACAATCAGCCGAAGGAGGTAACCGTAAAGCTGCCGTATGAAACCGCGGCGGGACTTGTAAGCGTAGAGACCGAGTCTGCCTCGGCCGAAGTAAGGATAGCCGGTATAACCGCGTCGGAATGCGATATATCAAATGTGAGCGGAGAAATACGGCTTGAGGAGGTCAAGCTCGGAAGGCTTGATTATGAAACCGTGAGCGGGAATATTACGGCTTCCGGTGAGATAGCTTCGCTTGAAGGCGACAGTACTTCGGGTGATGTTACGGTAATCTCTGCGGCGGCACCGGCTAAAATCGACTGCGAATCGGTAAGCGGGGATATTATAGCGGAGCTTCCCGCCGACAGCGGATTCAGGGCGGAGCTTGATTCGGTAAGCGGCGATTTCAGCAGTGATTTGGAGGTTAAAAAACAGGGAGAAAAATATATCTGCGGGGACGGCCGCGGCGATTATTCGGCCGATACCGTAAGCGGTAATTTCATTATCCGCGTGCTCACATAAAAGAACAGACGGCATCAGGCCGTCTGTTTTTGTTTGTTCAATACGACTTTGAAAAAATGTATCTGGAACGGTATCGAAATCAAAAAGGTAAGGAAGTCCGCCGCCGACTGGGTTATTTCAAGCCCCGTAAGACCTATTAAGTGCGACAGCAGGAAAAGCAGGGGAATATAGAGTATTCCCTGGCGGCAGGAGGCGAGAAACGCCGCGCTTTTGCTTCGACCCAAGCATTGCAGGAGCTGATTGACATAGGTTGAATATGCCAGTACCGGCAGCACACAGCAAAGGTATCTCAAAGTCTCGGCGCCGATTTTGATGACCTCGGCATCTCCGGCGCGGAAAAGCGACACGGTGAAATCCGAAAATGTGTATAAAAGCACGGCTGAGACGGTGCAGATCACGGTGCCGGAGACGGCCGTGAACCAAAAGCCTTTTTTAATGCGGTCGTATTTGGCGGCACCGTAGTTATAGCCTGCCATCGGCTGGTAGCCCTGCCCTATACCGATGACCAGATTACGTATAAACATATAGATTTTGTTGGCAATGGTTAGCGCCGCGATTGCCGCGTCTCCCCATACCCTTGCCTGTATTGCCAGCAGCGCCGAGGCAACGCTTGCCATACCTTGGCGGCAGAGGGTGGGAAAGCCGGCCTTTAAAATGTTCAGATATACCTTATATGACTTCGATATGCTGCGCGGAGAAAAGCCCACGATGCTTTTCCCGGTGAAGAATATAATAAAGAGGATAACAAAGCTCGCCGCCTGCCCGATAAGTGTGGCAAGCGCCGCGCCCGAAATTCCCATATCGAGTGAGAATATAAGGACAGGGTCAAGTATCATATTAATTATACCGCCTGACATAATTCCTATCATTGACAGTGCGGACAGCCCTTCGGCACGCAGAATATTGTTGAATACGAAGACGACGCACATCAGCGGAGAGCCTATGAGAATATATTTCGCATAATCCGCGGCATATGGCAGTGCTGTTTCGGTTGAGCCTAAAAGGCGCATCAGCGGATTTAAGAAACAGAGCCCGGCAATACCGATTATAAGTCCGAGCAGGGCGGAGCTTATTACCGCGCTTGCGGAGTATTCCTTTGCCGCCTTAACGTCCTTGACGCCTAAAAGTCTGCTTATGTAGGCGCTTGCGCCCATGCCTACCGTGAATCCCACCGACTGGATTATGGACATCAGCGCAAAAACCACACCGACTGCCGCGGCGGCGCTTGTGCCGAGCTTTGATACAAAATAGGTGTCGGTCATATTATATATCGCGGTTATCAGCATACTTAAAACCGCGGGCGCCGACAGCGATGCTATGAGCTTCGGTATCGGCGTTTCGGTCATTCTTATATACTGCTGTTCGTCGGTCATTTTACGGGTCCTTCTTGTTATTTAAAAATACTTATATTTCCGCCGTTTAAAAAGCTGCGGAGGAGATTTCTTTGTCTTTTTTACTTATAGGCGGCAGACGGCAGGCATATTCTGCGGTACAGATTATTTTGCTGCGCGGGTAAACAAAGCCGCAGTCTCGACATGGCTTGAGAGGACAGAATGAATGTCATTTGAGTACGTCCGTTCTCGGAAACATATCCACT
>USHL01000116.1 GCA_900554525.1 uncultured Oscillospiraceae bacterium
TGCCTTGAACATGCTGGTCGGGTTGGCGTATGCGCCGCGGCCGGTCTCGATCATACGCGGAGCCGAGCCGTGTATCGCTTCAAACATAGCGTAAACATCGCCTAAATTGGCGCTGCCCGCCGTGCCGACGCCGCCCTGAATCTGAGCCGCCTCGTCGGTGATTATATCGCCGTAGAGGTTAGGCAGCACGAAAACCTGGAAATTGCTTCTGGTGCGCTCGTTGACAAGGTTTGCGGTCATAATGTCGATATACCAGTCCTCCGCCTCAATGCCGGGATAATCTTTTGCCACCTCATGGCAGATATCGGAGAACTTGCCGTCGGTCTTCTTCATAATATTAGCCTTGGTGACAATGGCAACCTTGGTCTTGCCGTTGTTCTTGGCATATTCAAAGGCCGCACGGGCAATACGCTTTGTACCCTCGTTGGTGGTAACCTTAAAGTCGAAGGCTAACGTATCGGGAATTTCAACGCCGCGGCTGCCGAGCACATATTCACCCTCGGTATTCTCACGGAAGAAAGTCCAGTCTATTCCGAGCTCCGGCACCGAAACCGGACGGACGTTGGCGTATAAGTCAAGCTCGCGGCGCATAGCGACGTTGGCGCTTTCCAAAGTACCGCCCTTTAAAGTAGTGGTCGGAGCTTTCAGGATAACATTGCAGGCCTTTATCTCTGCCAGCACATCGTCGGGAATGGCCTGATTATGGGCGATGCGGTTTTCAATGGTAAGCCCCTCTATCGTGCGCAGCTCGATTTTTCCCGCCGCGATTTCGTCCTTTAATATAAACTGCAAAAGCCTTTCGGATTCCGCCGAGATTATCGGCCCTATGCCGTCGCCGCCGCAGACGCCGATTATTATTTTATCGAGCTTGGAATAATCCGTATAGCGGTTGTCCTGCTCCATGCGGCGCTCACGGGCAATCTGCTCGGTCAAAAGTGTGCGGAATTGCTCTACCGCCGCGTTGATGTACTGTTCCATATTTATCTACCTTCCTTTGTATATTTAAGCAGTCCGCCTGCTTTGAGTATTGCCTTCTGCCTTTCGGTAAACGAGCAGCAAAGCGTAAAGCTTTCGCCCGTAGTTTCGTCATTTAAGGTCATCTCACCGTTATCCATACCCTCAAAAACGCCGCTGACAGAGAGCATATCGCCCTGATTAAGCCTGTCGTAATCCTCGGGATTTTTAAATGTAAGCGGCATTATGCCGGCGTTTATCAGGTTTGCAACGTGTATACGCGCAAAGCTTTTGGTAATGACCGCGCGCACGCCCAGATAAAGCGGGACCAGCGCCGCATGCTCACGCGAGGAGCCCTGACCGTAATTGCTGCCGCCGACTATAATGCTGCGTCCAAGCTTTTTGGCGCGCTCCGGGAAGGTCTCGTCGCAGACAGCGAAGCAGAACTGCGAAAGGTGCGGAATATTCGAGCGGTAGGGCAGAATCTTCGCTCCTGCCGGCATAATATGGTCGGTGGTGATATTATCTCCGACCTTTAGCACCAGCTCGGCCTTTAATTCGTCCTCCTGCGGTGCTGCGTCCGGGAACGGCTTGATATTCGGCCCGCGCATCACCTCAAGATTTTTCGCCTCTTCCGGAGACGCAGGCGGAATAACGGCGCTGTCATCTATCTTAAATGACTTCGGCATTATAATTTCCGGCATATCTCCGAGCAGCCTCGGGTCAGTAATCTCACCGGTAAGCGCCGCGGCAACCGCGGTTTCGGGCGAAACAAGATATACCTGCGCGTCGGCAGTACCGCTTCTGCCGATAAAGTTGCGGTTAAAGGTACGTAAGGAAACGCCCGCCGAATTAGGTGAAAAGCCCATACCGATACATGGGCCGCAGGCACATTCGAGAACTCTCGCCCCGCTTGCCAGAATATCGCTTAACGCGCCGCAGTCGGCGAGCATTGAAAGCACCTGCTTGGAGCCGGGTGAAATCGAAAGGCTGACCGACGGAGAAATGGTTTTGCCCTTTAAAAGCGCCGCGACTTTAAGCATATCGAACAGCGAGGAATTGGTGCAGGAGCCGATGCAGACCTGATCCACCTTAGTGCCCTTCAGGCTTTCGACCGTAACGATATTGTCCGGGCTGTGGGGGCAGGCTATAAGCGGCTTCAATTCGGAAAGGTTGATTTCGATTACTTTATCGTATACTGCGTCGGGGTCGCTCGAAAGCTCGATATAATCCTCGCCTCTTCCTTCGGCCTCCAAAAATGCCCTGGTAATTTCATCCGACGGGAAAATAGAGGTGGTGGCGCCGAGCTCGGTGCCCATATTGGTAATGGTTGCGCGCTCAGGGACCGAAAGGGATTTTATACCCTCGCCGCCCCATTCGATGATAGCGCCCACGCCGCCCTTAACAGAAAGTATGCGGAGTATTTCAAGGCTTATATCCTTAGCGGTGACAAACGGATTCAGCTTACCGGTAAGGTTGACCTTATACATTTTCGGCATTGTTATGTAATAAGCGCCGCCGCCCATCGCGACCGCGACATCAAGACCGCCCGCGCCCATCGCCAGCATACCGATTCCGCCGCCCGTAGGAGTATGGCTGTCGGAGCCTATGAGGGTTTTGCCCGGCTTGCCGAAGCGCTCAAGGTGAACCTGGTGGCAGATGCCGTTGCCGGGGCGGGAAAAATATATCCCGTGCTTTTTGGCGACCGACTGAATATAGCGGTGGTCGTCGGCGTTTTCAAAGCCAGACTGTAATGTATTGTGGTCTATGTAGGCGACGCTCCGTTCGGTCTTTACGCGGTCTAACCCCATAGTTTCGAACTCGAGATACGCCATAGTGCCGGTGGCGTCCTGCGTCAAGGTCTGGTCGATTTTCAAAGCGACCTCGCTGCCGACAGTCATGTCGCCGCTCAGCATATGCGATTTGATGATTTTCTGTGCAATTGTGTAGCCCATTCTTCTTAGTCCTTTCCGATAATATGCTTATATGCGTTTTCGATGTGCTCGGCGGTATACTTTGCCGCAAGCTCAGCATTTCCCGCCTCGACAGCCTCGAAAATTTTACGGTGCTCCTCTACCGACGCCTCGGCGCGGCTGCTGCTTTCTATCGACGCGCGGCGGTATTTGAGTATTTTTTTATGCAAAGGCATCAGGGTGTCGTAAAAAGCCGTGCTTCCGCTCAGCTTATACAGCACGCGGTGAAAACGGCTGTCCATCTGCCGTATCTGATCCTTATTTTGTTTTTTAAGATAAAATTCCTGAAACTCAAGCGCCTCACGCAGCTCCTTAAGCTGTTCGGGAGTACGGTTCTCCGCCGCCAGTGAAGCCGCGAGCGTTTCGAGATTTTTTCTGATAAGAAATATATCTTCAAGGTCCTTTTCGCTTATCCCGATGACTACCGAGCCCTTGCCCGATTCCTCGATTATATGCTCCTGACCGAGCCTGCGCAAAGCTTCCCTTATCGGAGTACGGCTGACGCCGAGTTCTGCGCTCAGCCTGCTTTCGGTCAGGATCTCTCCGCGCGGATATTTTCCGCTTAAAATATCGTTTTCAAGCTGCTCGAACACCTGATCCGCAAGCGAGACAGTTTTATGCTCTATCATATGTAATCCTCCTTCACGCTTTGAATCTTCCCACGGAAAGCTCTTCAATCTTTTTTTCAAGCTCTCCGTTGGATATAGCGGTCTGGCGGCCGTCCTCATACTCGGAATCTATCCAGCCCTTCAGCGCCAGAACGAGCGGATCCTTTTTGTCTATGGCCTTGTCACCTTTAAGACCGTAGTTGTTGTTTATCCAGTAAGCTATACCCGCAAGACCACTTGTCTTGCCGACCGCGACCGAGGCGGGGCGGCCAAGTATCTTTTCGGTATCGAAGATATTGTAAATCTCTTCATCCTTCAGAAGCCCGTCGGCGTGAATACCCGCGCGGGTAACATTGAAGTTTCTGCCGACAAACGGGGTCATCGGCGGTATATCATAGCCTATTTCATTTTTAAAATACTCGGCTATTTCGGTTATCGCCGAGGTATCCATACCGTCAAGCGATCCGCGCAGCGATGCATACTCCATCACCATTGCCTCAAGCGGAACGTTGCCGGTGCGCTCTCCTATTCCCAGAAGCGAGCAGTTGACCGCCGAAGCGCCGTAAAGCCAGGCGGTAGACGCATTGGCAACCGCTTTATAAAAATCGTTGTGGCCGTGCCATTCAAGCATTTCGCTCGGTACATCGGAATAATGCTGCAAGCCGTAAATTATACCCGGCACACTGCGCGGCAGAGCCACCTCAGGATAAGGCACGCCGTAGCCCATCGTATCGCAGGCACGTATCCTCACAGGTATTTTGGCGTCAGCCGACATTTTCATCAGCTCGTTGACAAAAGGCACAACAAAGCCGTAAAAATCCGCACGGGTTATATCCTCAAGATGACAGCGCGGCATTACCCCTGCCTCAAAAGCATCGGCAACAGCTGTAAGATAGGTCTTCATAGCCTGACTGCGCGACATTTTGAGCTTTTTGAAGATATGGTAATCACTGCACGAGACCAAAATCCCGGTTTCTCTTATTCCTAAATCTTTTACCAGCCTGAAATCCTCGCGGCTTGCACGTATCCATGTAGTAATTTCAGGAAATTTAAGCCCCAGCGACTGACAGCGTTCAAGCGCCTCCCTGTCCTTTTTGCTGTAAACGAAAAATTCGGTCTGACGGATGATGCCGTAAGGTCCGCCCAGCTTTGACATCAGCTTATAAAGCTCGACTATCTGCTCCACGGTATACGGCTCGACCGACTGCTGGCCGTCTCTTAAAGAGGTGTCGGTAATCCAAATATCCTTAGGCATTCCCATAGGTACGCGTCGGTGATTGAAAGCCACGCGCGGCACATCGGAATATGTATAAAAATCACGGTAAAGGTTAGGCTCCTCCACATCCTGAAGAGAATATTTGTAGGTATCCTGCTCAAGAAGGTTGCTTTTAGGGGAAAGCTCCAGCACTGTAATCACTCCTACACCTGTATTTGTGTATACAATTATACACTAATATATATACTTTGTCAAGCCGAGATTGCATAACAGAGGAAAAATTAAGTATATTAATTCAGTAAGGTGAGTGAAAAAATGGATTATTTATATGTTATTATAACATCCTTTGTTTGTTACAATATATTTGCCGGGTAAAGCACACCAGCCAGGTGTGCTTTAT
>USHL01000117.1 GCA_900554525.1 uncultured Oscillospiraceae bacterium
TGAAATGGACAGAAAATATATCAATAAGCAGGGCAGAACCATTCGGCTTTATATTAAAGCATTATAATAAACCATGCACAAAAATTCAAATCACCTGAAAACATGTGACGGTTGCGGAAACCTTTGATATGCATCCCGTGAGGCATCGGCTGCGCTTTTACGGGAAGAGCGGAAAATAATTTATAAAGGCGGTGGCTTTTTTGCCTAAAGTACTGACGGCAAAGCTTATATATGAAATCCTCTCTGCGGTCGAAAAAATACCCGCAGGCAGGGTCGCTACCTACGGACAGATAGCCTGCCTTGTCGGGCGGCCAAATAACGCCAGACTTGTCGGAAGGGTACTTTCCATGGCGGAATACTGCGGCCGCTTTCCCTGTCACCGGGTAGTAAATCACGCCGGACGTACTGTTCCCGGCTGGCCGGAGCAGAAAACACTTTTGGAAAAAGAGGGCGTGGTCTTCAGGGATGAAAGCCATGTCGACATTAAAAACTTTGTCTGGAAATGTTAATATGAAAAACGGAAATCAAATTGTTTACAGAAGAATAACCCCTCCGGAGCTTACTCAACAGATTTTCAGCCGTTTTATCCGCCGGCAGAAAGTCACTGAATGTCTCCGTCCGACGCCTGACGGCGGCTGGTGCGTCAAGGAGATTGCCTTTACCGACGACTGGTCGCCCGATGAAACCGCCGCACTGGCCGCCGAGCTGCGCGAAAACGCAGAATCGGGCGGTCTTGTTCTCGGCGCCTTTGCAGACGGTTTTTTAAAAGGCTTCGTCAGCGTTTCCCCGCTGCCTTTCGGCAGCCGGAGGCAATACCTCGATTTAGTGCATATATATGTCTCCGAAGAGCTTCGGGGAAACGGAATAGGCCGGCGGCTTTTTTCCTCCGCCGCTGTCTGGGCAAAGCAGCGCGGCGCCGAAAAGCTGTATATCTCCGCACATTCCGCGGTTGAAAGCCAGAGCTTTTATATGGCGCTCGGATGTATCGATACCGCTGAGCCTGAACCCGCGCATATCCAAAAAGAGCCCTGTGACCGCCAGCTTGAATATTCACTGTAAATCCGATATTCGTTATTTTCCCGCAAAATAAAAAATTTGTTTGACTTTTTTGACATAATATTATAGTAGATAGTGCTGTTTCACAGCATATCGGATAAAAGCACACCGCTTTGTATATAATATTATAAAAAAGGCCGGAACAAATAAATGAAAAAGCTTATCAGGCTCTTCAATGCCGTATTTATGGCCGTTCCGCTCGGAACGGCGCTTTTTTTTGCGCTTGTTTACTTCTTCGGCGGCTGGGGATGGCTTATCCCTGATTTCGGACCGGAGCATTTTATCGGTCTGCCGAAACTCGACAAAAGAATTGTCGGTTTATTGATCGTAATATTCTGCGTCTTGCTTTTATGCCTGCTTTTAAAGCTTGCCGGCAAGATTGACAAATCGGCCCTGAAGCCGAAAACCAAGGCCCTGCTTTTCTCGGTGTTTATTTTTATATTTACGGCAATAACAAGACTTTCGGTGATATACCTTTTCCGCGAAGACCTTGTACCGTTTTCCGATTTTCAGAGATCCTGGGAGCTGGCTCACGGAAATCTCGAAGCAGGCAAATTCAGCTATTATCTGCTTTTCCCATCATATCTGAATTATTCGGTATACATGAGCGCCGTCATTAAAATATTCGGTGATTCATTTGTCAATGTGCTTTATTTGAACACCGTTCTCAGCGGCTTTATCGCCCTGCTTATTTTTCTGACGGTCAAAAAGCTTTCCTCAAATAACATTGCGGCCTTTATCGGCGGGATGTTATACGCGGCTTTTCCGGCGGAAATCTTGTACAACGCCGTCAACACGCCCGAGTTTCTTACCGTTTCCTTCAATACTGCCGGTGTTCTGCTGCTTGTATACACATTAAGCTGTGAAACAAAAATAAAATATATCCTTTCTGCCGCGGCGGGCATTTTAATCGGGATCGGCAGCTCATATAAAACCTTCGGCATAATTATTTTGATCGCCTTTTCAATGGCATTTGCCGCAAAGCAGCTTATACGCAAAGACAAAAAGCTCCTTTACCGGCTTGCCGTATCGCTCTGCTCGGTACTGCTGCTGTTTGCCGGATATACCGTTTCAAAATCCGCCGTATACGGCGTTACTGCAAAAATATACGACACCGAATTAGATACCGGCTCTTCTCTGCCGCATTTTTTAATGGTGGGCTTAAATACCGAAGCCGAAGGTCAATACGGCGGCAGTCCTTTGTCTCTGGCGTACGTTGACGCTTATTGGCAAACCGGTCAAAATGCCGAAGAAGCAAAAGAAATCGCCTTTGAGGCTTTAAAAAGCGATTGGAAAAACAATCCCGAAAAAATTCCGCGGCTTTTTTTCCGAAAATCGGTCTGGGCCTGGCAGGACGATATGATTCCGGTGCATTATTTCAACAATACAGTAGGTTTAAAGCCCGACTCGCCGCTTGAAAATTTTATCTATAACTTTACAACAAAATACGTGCCCTCCGTAAACCAGCTTTACTATGTCCTGCTGCTATTTTCTGCGGTGCTGTTCAGTATTATTTATTTCAGACGGCGGGAGCTTGATTTCGGTATGGAATTTATCTTTCTCATCATATTCGGATATTTCTGCCTTATGCTTCTTTCCGAAGCTCAAAGCCGGTATAAATGCCTGATAATACCCTATATTTGCATTTTATCGTCATTAGGCATATATCAGATTACCAAAACCGTAAAGGAGAGAATAAAAAATGGAAGATTCACTTTACATCGTCGTCCCCGCCTACAATGAATCGGAAAACATTGAAAAGCTGATAGACGGGTGGTATAATGTTATAGAGAAATTCGGCGGAGAAAACTCCCGTCTGGTCATCATAGATGACGGCAGCCGTGACAACACCTATGAAATCGCCCGCAAAGCTGCCGAGACGCGGCCGCTGCTTACTGCCGTGACCAAGCCCAACGGCGGGCACGGCGCAACCGTGCTGTTCGGCTACCGCTACGCCCTTGAAAACGGTGCGGATTATGTTTTCCAGACCGATTCCGACGGGCAGACCGACCCTGCCGAGTTTGAGGGTTTCTGGAAGCTGCGGACAAGCTATGACGCCGTCATAGGCAGCCGACCCGACCGTCAGGACGGCGCGGCGAGAAAGCTGGTCGAAAAGGTCCTGCTCGTTCTTTTGCGCCTGACCTTCGGCGTTTCGGTTCCCGATTCAAACGCGCCCTTCCGCCTGATGAAAAGCTCGCTTCTGGCGAAATATCTGCCCAAGCTGCCTGAGGACTTCAATCTTCCCAACGTAATGCTGACGACCTATTTCGCCTATTTTAAGGAAAACATAAAATTCGTCAACATAACATTTAAACCGCGGCAGGGCGGCACAAATTCAATCAATATCAAAAAGATATTCAAAATCGGAAGGAAAGCCGTCGGCGATTTCAGGAGCTTAAAGAAGCACATCAACGACTGAACGGAAAGATATTATGGATTTCAAATCGCTTTACGAAAAATACAAGGATTTAATACCGTATGCCGTTTTCGGCGTGCTGACCACCCTTGTCAACGTCGCCGTTTACTGGCTGGCGGCGCATCCGCTGAAGCTCGGGGTCATGCCGTCTACTGTCATCGCCTGGGTAGCGGCGGTAACCTTTGCCTATGTCACAAACCGCAAATACGTCTTTCACAGCAAAGCTGCGGGAGCAAAAGCTGTTATGCGGGAAATCATTTCGTTTTTCGCCTGCCGCCTTTTGACCGGCGCGGTCGACTGGGCGTGCATGTTTATTCTGGTTGACTGCCTGCACTTCAATGACATGGTAATAAAGGTGCTTGCCAATATTATCGTAATACTGCTCAATTATATTGCCAGCAAGCTTTTCATTTTCAAAAAATAAATACCGCTATTATATAACGGATTCGGTCAGCAGTTGCCCATATACGGGTTAAAAATAATTTTTTTGCCAAGCAGTATGACTTGACTTTGCTCCTCCTTTATGCTAAAATAAATAAAACAAATCTTTAAGCAGGGTGCTGTGACGCCGGCAAGATTGTAATAGTAACCGAACAGGCGCGCGTTTTGCGGGTTTGTTTTGCTTTGCCAATCTCCTGCTTAAAAAGCAGGATTTTTTTATGTTTTAAGGAGCATTGCCATGAAATTCAAAAACGCTCACATTTATAAAAACGGCGCCTTTACAAAAGAAGATTTTTTCCTTTCCGCCGGCGGTGACCGGTGTTTTGATAATTGTTATGTTTTTCCGGCTTTTTGCGATGTACACGTACATTTCAGAGAACCGGGATTTTTTTATAAGGAGACAATCCGCTCAGGCTCTTTGTCGGCGGCGCGCGGCGGATATACCGACGTTTTCACTATGCCCAATCTCAGCCCCGTGCCCGACTGCGCGGCGGCGATAAACGAACAGCTTGAAATCATAAAAAAAGACGCCGTGATAAACGTTCATCCCTTTGCGGCGATAACGGCCGGCGAAAAGGGCGAAGCCCTTTCCGATATGGAGGCGCTCGCCCCCCTGTGCGCCGGGTTTTCCGACGACGGCCGCGGCGTTCAGTCGGAAGAGCTTATGCGCGCGGCTATGGAAAAGGCAAAATCGCTCGGCAAAATCATAGCCGCCCACTGCGAGGATAACAGTCTTTTAAAAGGCGGCTATATCCATGACGGCGAATACGCAAGGCGGCACGGTCACAAGGGCATTTGCAGCGAAAGCGAGTGGGGTCCCGTTGCCCGCGACTTAAAGCTCGCGAAAGAAACCGGCTGCAAATATCACGTCTGCCATATTTCGACCGCCGAAAGCGTTGAAATCATACGCCGCGCCAAGTCGGAGGGTGTCGACGTAACCTGCGAGACCGCTCCACACTATCTGCTTTTAAACGACATGGATTTAAAAGACGAGGGTCGCTTTAAAATGAACCCGCCGATACGCTCGGAGCGCGACCGTCTGGCGCTTATCGAGGGAATTAAGGACGGCACCGTAGATATGATAGCCACCGACCACGCCCCCCACTCTGCCGAGGAAAAATCCGGCGGGCTTAAAAACAGCCTGATGGGGGTCGTAGGGCTTGAAACCGCCTTTCCTATGCTTTACACCTACCTTGTAAAGCCCGGAATCATAACCCTTGAAAGGCTGAT
>USHL01000118.1 GCA_900554525.1 uncultured Oscillospiraceae bacterium
GTCTTCAAAGCAACAATGGTCAGGCTTTTTTCCGGTTAAAGTATAAAACCAAATCACAGCTGCTGCATATCTGCCGTAATCAAAAGATAAATGATATCCGTCTCGGTTAAGCGAAACCCCTCCGCGCCTGTAATCAAATTCCGGAACAGCATTTCTGATTTTTTGAATAAAAGCACCTGCCGGGATTATTTTGGCTCCGATAAGCTTTGCGGCAGTCTCCGCTGCATCTTCAATGCGGCGGAACATTTCTTGCTGATCGTTATTGTATAGCGTAAAGCAAGTATGCTGTGAATCCGTTTCATATGCCCATGTTTTGTGAAAATAAAGCTCTGCGTTCGGCTGTTCTTCCCTGACAATATCCGCAATATGGGTAATATACGGAAAATAACTTTGAGGCCTGCCGCTGTGTCCGCTGAATTGCTGCAAAGTCACGGCATCATAGGTGTCCTTGCGCAATGCTTCAATAACCGAAACTTTGCCTTCGCTTGCTCCGCCGTTGCGTTCGAAATCATAGTCACTCCTGTTTTCAAGAATATTGTTCCAATGACGCTCAAGCGAGCATCCCCCGATATATAAATTGACGCATTCGAGTTCAATGCTATTTTGCTCAGCCAGCTTATGCAGCCACTTTTGGGCATCCTGCGAAAAGCTGTTGCCAATCGATAGTACTTTCATTTAATCACTCCCTATTTAAAATCAAATGAAAAAATGTGCGCTTTTTCGGAGCCTGTAGTAGAAATAACACGCAGAGTAAGGCTTTTCAGGCTGCGTTCGACCGGGATTCTCAAAAGCCGCTGATAATTTCCCGATTTGCGGAAAACAACCTCGCCGTCGGCCAGCAGTTCAAAACAGTCAACCATCGTCGTCGGAAATGTGAAAGGCTCCATACCGAACGGCCGGTTGCATATCATAGGCTTTCCGTGTGCGGAATCAATACCGCCGTTTATCGTTTTCCGGTTAAGGTCACTGTCGAAAACAATACGAGCCTCTTTAACAAATTCAGATTTTTTAAGCGTATATGTAATCTCACTGCCAAGCTCTACGGTACAGCCGTTATCTCCTTCCTCATCTGTGGGTCGGTCGCGTCCGTTCCGGAGATTTTCAGCATCGGGAGCGCCGGCGGTCAATTCGGCGTTTTTGCAGATGTCAGATATTCTGCGGGATTTTCCGGGCAGCCAGCAGTCGTTTTCCATAAGCCGCTGCTGAAGCTCATCAATATGCTGACATATACCGCGCGGATCTGTAGAATATTCAAGAGCCATCGCTGCCGCAGTTCCTGCCGCCTGACCGAGCATAGCACAAGTAGCCATTACCCTTGATGCCGCCATTGCGGCATGCGTCACGCTGATATTTCTTCCTGCAAACATTAAATTTTTTACATTGACTGAATAAATGCAGCGATAAGGTATGCCGAACGGCGACGGACAGTCGTAATATTTAGTGGGTGCACCGTTATGCTCAAATCCTGCCGGCGGATGATCGTCTATTTTCCAGCCTCCGTAAGCAATAATATCGTCGAATTTTCCGCCGGCAACCACCTCGTTTTGATTGAGTATATGGTCACCGACATAACGCCGGCTTTCTCTTTTTCCCGGCAGGAAGCCCGCAAAATCAAGCTCCCAGTTTTCAGCGTCATGCCCGCCTTGGTTTTTTATGTGATCCCATACGCCGAATTCCAGCTTTACAAGCTCGTCGCGTATTTCTTCATTATCTTTAATACAGTCCTGTTCGCCGCCGAGCTCCATCCACCAATAATTGTTGCCGAGCAAATCGGGACGGTGATTACGCCCTTTAAGCATTGAATCGGTCGGGAGGCTGCGTGCCCAATCAGGCGGTATATATTTGACCGGTCGGTCGCTCTCCCGCGCCTGTATGAGGCAGGAGCTGGCCATAGTTTTACGGTCGGAAATTACGGGCGCCGCTTCCTCACCGAATTCAGCCTTTGCTTCCCTGCCGAAACGATATTCAGCACCGGTAAACTCTGCTAAAATACTGTCACCTGAGCAGTCAATAAAAATATCTGCGGTTATTTTGAAACGTTTATATGTAGTAAGCTGCCATGCTTCTACCGAAACTATACTGTCATCTTTTGTTTCAGCACCGATAACCGTGCAGTTAAGATGGCTGGTCAGGTTCTGCTGATTTTTGATAAGCCCGTACAGTACTGAATCCCATATAGAAAAATTGCGCATTGGATTTCGGTGCATATTTTCAAGAACCAGCTCCTCAAATATGCCGGTTTCCCTTCGGTTTAAACCATGCGCGCCGAGCGGCCACATCCTTATTTCCGAGGAACAGTTTCCCCCGAATACAGGACGGTCATGTATCAGCACGACCTTAGCGCCGCTGCGGGCGGCGGAAACGGCGGCGCACATTCCCGCTAATCCCCCGCCGATAACGCATATGTCATAATTTTGAATCTCCACGACATTCAGCCCTTTTCAGAAGATATGTTATTTAACGATAATTATATCATTGTTTTTGGACATATGCAATAAAAAAATCCCTTAAAGGGATTTTTTTATTTATTCAAGATTAAGCCTTTTGGAAAGAAAATGCCGTGTTATTAAGAAGTAAGCTGCTGACAGCGCAAGTTCCAGCAGCATTATTCCGCCAAAAAACATCTGTACATTTCCAAGAGGGATTCCCGAGCTTTCAAATAAGCCGGAATTGATTGCTGCGAACGGTATAAGTACTACAATTGATAAAACCTGTACCGCCGAATAAATACATATATAAGCCACAACCGAAGCCGCGATTTTATTTTTAAACTGCTGACCTATCGCCATAGCGGCATAAAACATAAGAATAGACTGAACAAGCGAAAGCAGGAGCATCAGTAAAAATTGCGCCGCAAACCCGATTATTTGTGCCGCAGAGTAATAATCCAATGCTTTATTAAAAAGTTCAAACAGACCTTTAATAAATTCTTTGCCGGCACCTGTGCCGGTTAAAAGTATTGCCAAAGAAGCAATAAACATAATAAAGTTTATTGCCGTTACCACAGCGCCGCAGATCAGCTTGCAAACAATATGCTGTGTCGCGGAAAACGGCAGCGTAAATGTCAAATACCCCTCGTGGGAGAGAAGATTTTTGTAAAATCTCGTAACCACTATGACCATTCCGACAACAAAAACTGCAATTATGGAAAAAATATAAATTGTTGCTGTCAAGCCCTTGAATATCGAAAAAACCATATTGGAAGATTCAATCAGTGAACTGAGCCGGCTGAGCAAAGCGAATCCCAAAAGAGCCGCATATACCGGCAGAATATTTCTGAAAAGCGAATAAAACTCGTGTTTATATAATTTTTTCAGCATTTAAATACCTCCCGGAATAGCTGATCTACGCTTTTACCCTCACGCTGGCGAATATTATCAACCGTATCACAGAGAACAACCTCGCCGCAGCTGATAAACACAACATCGCTGAGTATCTGCTCAACGTCGGCTATGAGATGAGTAGAAATTATTATGGTAGCATTTTCATCGTAATTACTGAGTATAGTTCTGAGAATGTAATCTCTTGTAGCGGGGTCGACACCGGCTATCGGCTCATCAAGCATATATAGCTTTGCTCTGCGGCTCATCACCAAAATAAGCGCTACTTTTTCCTGTGTTCCCTTTGAAAGCGTTTTAATCTTTAAAGAACGGTTAATGCCGAGATTCTCAAGCATTTTATCCGCGCGTTCTCTGCTGAAGTCAGCATAAAAGTCCGCGAAATAATTTATCATCTGCTCAACCGTCATCCACTGTGACAAAAAGTTATGATCCGGAAGATACGAAACTATTTTCTTAGTATCCACTCCGACAGGCAAACCGTCTATAAGTATATCACCCATAGTCGGAGTCAGCAAACCGTTAGCCAGCTTGATAAGCGTGGTTTTTCCGCTGCCGTTAGGGCCTAAAAGCCCTACAATTTTTCCTTTGCCGATTTCAAGACTTACGCCGCTCAGCGCAATGGCGTTTTTATAAATCTTTGAAAGACTTCGGCATTCCAGAATTTTTTCCATAATTTTACCCCTTTACATATCAAGTGTTTGCTTTACTGCCTTCAATATTTCTTCGTCGGTCAGGCCAAGCTTTTTAAGCGAAACGGTAAATTCCTTCACTTTATCCGAGACGTATCCGTTTCGGATACTGTCGATTATACCGGTATCCTCTACCACATAACGACCGTCGCCGCGTCTGGTATAAATTATACCGGTGTTTTCTATTTCGGTAAGCGCTCTTTGCATAGTATTCGGATTAACTCCGGCCGAAACCGCAAAATCCCGTACGGTATCAAGCTTTTCCCCCGGCTTATATCTGCCGCTTATGATTTCTAAAATGATTATATCGACAAGCTGTTGGAAAATCGGCCGATCGCCCGTAAAGTTCCAGGCCATTCAATCACCTCCGTATTATTGTGTTAATTAACTAATACAATAATAAACCGATATTTCTGTTTTGTCAAGTGTTTTTTTACAACAAAAAAGCCTGCACATAAGCACAGGCTTTTGAAATTATTTGATCATCTGATTAAATTCAGCTTCATTAATCACTTTTACACCAAGCGAATTTGCTTTATCGAGCTTGCTGCCTGCCTCATCTCCGGCAAGAACATAATCGGTCTTTTTGGAAACTGAAGAAGAGGTTTTTCCTCCGAAGCTTTCAATAATTTCAGACGCTTCCGCACGGGAGTAATTCGGAAGGGTTCCCGTCAGCACAAAAGTCATACCCGCAAAACGGTTATCCTTTAACTCCTTAAGTGACTTCATATTTACTCCGCAGGAACGGAGCCTTTCGATCATTGCTTGGCTTTCTTGCAGTGCAAAAAACTCATATGCCGCCTTTGCCAGCACTGCTCCGAAGCCGTCAATAGCCTCCAAATCTTCAGGTGAAGCCGCCATTATCGCGTCTATATTTCCGAAATGCTCCGCAAGCAGGCTTGCCGCCTTACTGCCGATATGTCTAATTCCGAACGCAAATATCAGACGCGATAAATCATTCTGCTTAGAAGCCTCAATAGCTTCTTGCAGGTTATTTATACTCTTTTCTCCGGTGCGCTCCAGCCGAGCCACCTGCTCATAATCAAGCGCATACAGGTCATCTATATTCTTTATCAGACCGGCTTCAAGGAGCTGCTCCAG
>USHL01000119.1 GCA_900554525.1 uncultured Oscillospiraceae bacterium
ATATTTCCTACTCAAGGGGGCTTTTTGTGCTGTACGCACAAATTGGGGCAGTGCAGTGCACACACGGCGCACGGGGTTTCTTATATCTCGGCCAGCTTCGCAAAATCATTTTTCAGCGAAGCGTAAAGCCCTTTATATACATTATAATACTTTTCATACTCCGCGTGGCGTTCCGCGTCGGGCGATACGCTTTCTTTGACACCGGCCACCGCTTCTGCCGCTTCGCGCACATCGCTGTAAATACCTGCCGCGGTCATGGCCAGCACCGCGCTTCCGAGTGCCGGACCCTCGTCCGAGTTCGGCAGAGAAATCGGACAGTTATAAATATCCGCCAGTATTCCGCGCCAGAGACGGCTTTTGGCTCCGCCGCCGCAGGCAAGCATGCTTTCGGCGGAAATACCGAGCTCGCCGAAAACCGAAAGGCAGTCGTTAAGCGAAAAGCCTACGCCCTCCAGCACGGCGCGTATGAAATCGTTTTTGGTGTGCATCGCCGACATACCGAAAAATACGCCGCGCGCGTTCGGATCAAGGTGCGGAGTGCGCTCTCCCATCAAATACGGCAGATACAAAAGCCGGTTAGAGCCTATCGGAGATTCTTCGGCCATTTCATCCATCAGCTTATATATCTTTTCGCCCGCACTCTGCTTTTCCTCGCCGCAGAAGGTGTCGCGGAACCATTTAAGCGAAAGCCCCGCCCCTTGGGTCACCCCCATCATATGCCATTCGCCGGGCACGGCGCAGCAGAAGGTATGCACCCTGCCGAGCGGGTCTATGCTTACCTTATCGCTGTGAAGATACACCACCCCGCTGGTGCCTATCGTCGTAAACGCGCGTCCGTTGCGTACCGCCGCGGTGCCGACCGCCGCCGCGGCATTGTCTCCGGCGCCGCCGGCTACTACCGTACCCTTCGGAACGCCCGTAAGCCTCGCCGCCGCTTCCGTAACCCTGCCGGTAACCTCAGGGGATTCATAGACCTTTCCCAACAGGGAGATATCTATCTCTAACTTTTCTGCAACCTCTGCCGACCAGCGGCGGTTCGGAATATCCAGCAGCTGCATACCCGACGCGTCCGACACCTCGGTGGCAAATTCGCCGGTCAGCATATATCTTATATAATCCTTAGGCAGAAGAATATGCGCGCATTTTTCGTATATCTGCGGCTCATGCTTTCTGACCCACAGTATTTTAGACGCGGTAAATCCGGTAAGTGCGGGGTTTGCGGTAATTTCAATAAGCCTCTTACGCCCGACTTTTTCCTCGATTTCACGGCATTCCTCGCCGGTGCGCTGATCGCACCAGATAATGGCGCGGCGCAGCACACTGCCGTTTTTATCAAGCATAACAAGGCCGTGCATCTGTCCCGAAAGACCTATGCCCGCAATTTCCGAAGAGTCCACCCCGGCAGTGACCGCCCGCAGCCCTTCGGACGCGGCGTTCCACCAGTCGAGCGGGTCCTGCTCCGCCCAGCCGTTTTCAGGCTGATAAAGCGGATATTCCACCGTCTTTGAAGCAACCGTTTTCCCTTTTTCATCGAAAAGCACGGTTTTTGTGCCCGAAGTACCTATATCCAATCCTATTACATATCTCATTTTATCTTTATTCCCTCACATTTTCCGCCGCAAAGCCTGTCGCTTACGGCGTCCGGCTGATGTCCGCCGACATAAAGGATGATTTCGCCGCCCGGGTCAATCCGCCTGCCGCTGTTATCCACTGCTTTGAGCCAAAAAGCCGAAACCTCTATTTCCGCCGCAACGGTTCCGCCCGCGGGTATCATATTTGAAGAAATTCCGCAGAGCTGAAAAATCGGAGTGCGGAGACGGCTGTCGGTATATTTTGCGTAAACCTGTGTTACCTCGCGCGCGTCGAACCCGCTTTTATTTGTGATATTTACGCTTACTCGCAGAGTATCGCCGTCATTCGTCGCAAGCTTTGCATCACCGTATTCAAACTCGGCATAGCTGAGTCCGTAGCCGAACGGATATGCCGGTTCGCCGCGATAAAAACGATAGGTGCGGTTTTCCATAGAATAGTCGGTAAATTCAGGAATGACCGCGCCGGCGTCATAGAAGGTGACCGGCAGTCTGCCGCTCGGTGAATAATCTCCGAAGATAAGCTCGGCTACGGCGTTTCCTCCCTGTGCGCCCGGGTACCACGCGCTGATGATCGCCGAGACTTTTTCGCGCGCCGCCTTTCCTACGTCGATCGAACTGCCGGACATAAGAACAATAATAACTTTATCATTAACAGCCATGACCTTATCAATCAAATCAAGCTGAGTCTGCGGGAGCGTAAGGCTCAACTTGTCACCGCGGTCGATATATCCGTTTTCCATCGGGCTTTCCTCGCCCTCGACCGTAGCGTCTAATCCCACACAGATTACCGCCGCGTCGGAATGCTTTGCCGCCGCGACCGCACTGCTGTAACAGTTTTTATTACCGCAACCGTCGTCCGTCTTAAAGGTAAGCAAATCAGCGCCCAGGCTGTAATTTATTCTTATTTCCGGCGCGGCTTTCCTTATTCCGTCCACGACCGTAACATACTCTGAGGCGACTCCGTTGTAATTGCCCTTTAACACCTCAACCGAGTTGGCGTTCGGACCTATCACCGCAAGAGATTTTATATCTTTCCTGTTAAGCGGAAGAAGTCCGTCATTCTTTAAAAGCACAAGGCTGCGTCGTGCGGCATCAAGGTTTTTAAGGCGATGCTCCTCGCAGTCAAGCGCCGAGAACGGAATGTCGGCAAAGGGCGGATTTTCCTCGAACTCGCCGAGCAATATGCGTGTGGTCAGCGCTTTTACAACACTTTCGGACACCGTTTCCTCGCTGAGCAGTCCCTCTTCAACCGCCTTAATTATATTTTCATATGCCTTTCCGCAGTTGATGTCACAACCGGCGTTCAATGCCTTGGCCGCCGATTCGGGACCGTTCTTGGTGACCTTGTGGGTCTCATGGAAATCACAGACTGCACCGCAGTCCGAAACGAAATAACCTTCAAAGCCCCACTGCTTAAACAGTACCTCATTCATAAGATACGGGTGCGCAGCAAAGCTCGCCGTTGGTGCGGTTGTAAGCGCCCATAACTCCCTCTGCTCCCGCCTTTACCAGCTTTTCAAAGGCAGGAAGATAAGTTTCCCAAAGATCCTGCATATTACACTCTGCGTTAAAAGTGTGACGCAGCTTTTCGGGACCGCTGTGCACCGCGTAATGCTTGGCGCAGGCCGCCGCCTTCAAAAACTCTCCGTCACCCTGAATACCCTTTACAAAGGCGGTGCCCAGCTCAGAGGTCAGAAACGGATCCTCACCGTAGGTTTCCTGTCCTCTCCCCCAGCGCGGGTCGCGGAAAATATTGATATTGGGCGACCAGTATGTAAGATTTTTGTAAATGTCAAAATCTTCCTGAGCGCGGCTCTGATTGTATTTAGCGCGAGCCTCGGTTGAAATCACTTCGGCGACTTCTTTTATAAGCTCCGGGTCAAAGGATGCGGCAAGCGCTATCGCCTGCGGAAAAACGGTGGCGACATCGGCGCGCGCCACACCGTGAAGCGCCTCGTTCCACCAGTTAAAATCCTTTATACCGAGCCTTTCGACAGGCTTTGTACGGTAAAGCAGCTGCCCTGCCTTTTCGGCAAGGGTCATTTGTGAAACAAGCTTCTCCGCTCTCTCGGCGGCCTCTTTTCTTGTCATATTTTTCTCCTTTTATTGAGGCGAAATAATCAGTATGCCGTCAGGCTGTTTAACGCCCGACGGAACTGATATATCATTTGAACAAAACCGAATTAAGCACGCTTTCAAGGTTTTCCTGTCTGCCGCTCTTCACGGCCGAGACGACATCTCCCTTTTCGAGCGCATATTTTTCCAACTCTTCTATCGTGGCCCTGCCCGAAACTATATCGGCGCCGAGCCCCGTCTGATAGCTTGCGTATCTTTCTTTAATGAAATCATCTATTCTGCCGTCCGCTTCAAGCGCAAGCGCCTTTCTGAGACCGAGGGCGAACGAATCCATACCGGCGATATATGCCAGCGCAATATCCTCGGGTGTAAAGGAGCCGCGGCGGGTCTTGGCGTCAAAATTAAGACCTCCGTTTGTAAAGCCGCCCGCCTTTAATACCTCACGCATGCAAAGCACGGTGTCATAAATATTGGTCGGGAACTGGTCGGTATCCCAGCCGAGCAGTAAATCACCCTGATTGGCGTCGATAGAGCCGAACATTCCGTTGACCCGCGCCACTGTCAGCTCATGCTGGAAGGTGTGACCCGCAAGAGTCGCGTGGTTGGCCTCGATATTAAGACGGAAATCGCCGGCCAGACCGTATTTATTAATGAAGCCTATCACGGTGGATGCGTCAAAGTCATACTGATGCTTGGTCGGCTCCTTCGGCTTGGGCTCAATATAGAAATCGCCCTTAAAGCCTATTTTGCGCGCGTACTGCGAGGTCATTTTAAGCAGACGCGCAAGGTTGTCAAGCTCCAGTCCCATGTCGGTGTTGAGCAGGGTTTCGTAGCCCTCGCGGCCGCCCCAGTAAACATATCCGCTGCCGCCGAGCTTTACCGTCAGCTCAGACGCTTTTTTAATCTGCGCCGCCGCAAAAGCAAAGACTTCCGCGTTGGGGCTGGTTCCGGCGCCGTGCATATATCTCGGATTGTTGAAGCAGTTGGCCGTACCCCACAAAAGCTTTTTGCCATGCTCTTTCTGAAGCTCGAGCAGCAGGTCGGAAATTTCATCGAGCGCCGCGTTGGTTTCAGTCAGCGTCGGATATTCCGGAGCTATATCACGGTCATGGAAGCAGTAGTAATCTATCGAAAGCTTATCCATCAGCTCAAAGGCCGCATAAGCCCGGCGGCGGTAAATCTCCATTGCGTCCTCGGCGCCGAAGTTTTTAATATATGTACCACGGCCGAACATATCGGTACCGTCCGCGCACATAGTGTGCCAGTAGGAAAGGGCAAATTTCAGATGCTCGCGCATCGGCTTGCCTGCAATTACCTCGTCGGGATTGTACCAGCGAAATGAAAACGGCTCACGGCTTTCGGGTCCTTTGTATTCTATAACGGGAACATTCGGAAAAAACTCTTTCATATATATGACCATTCCTTTCCGCTGCGCAGCAAGGCACCAAAGAGAATGAAAC
>USHL01000120.1 GCA_900554525.1 uncultured Oscillospiraceae bacterium
AGACGGCAGATGATTTTAGCACAAATCGAAAAAAGAAGCATAAAAATTCTTAATAAAATATATCACAGGATTTTATAGTACAGCAAAGACTATAAATTGACAGCTATAAAAGATGAAGCGATTCCGATAGAAGAAAAACGAGCTTTACAATTTTGTAAGGCTTTTTTGGTCGTCCGATTTATATGATAAAGTAAAATTAGGAACAAACACAAAGGAAGGAGGGCTTGCCTTGCGGCCTGGCCACATTAACAAAAAGCTGCTGTGCCGGCTTTCGCCGATTGCCATTGTTGTTCTGGGTGTGGTTCTGCTTCAGGCTTTCTCTTCTCAACTTACCGTATTCAGGGAATTACACCAAAAGGCGGTGTGTTGGATATCCGGATACTGACATTTTAAGCTGCGTTATTAATATAACCAACGAGTGAGAATTTTACCCGGCGGAGTTGTATACATCGGAAGATTTTGCCTCCGGGCCGACGAAAGAAAGCAGCCCGGAAGAATCTGCCTTAGATATTCCCTACGGAACCTACCGCCTGCGAATCCTGGCACAGCCGAGCCGGTACTGCACTATTTGCAGCTTTTCGCTGGATTAGGCCGGCTGTGTGTTCATAAACGGTTCTGAGGTTGAGGCTTTTGGTCGGGTGGCAGACAATGCGGAGGATTTTGTACCCCAAGTGGGCTACAAGACCATCCCCATGTTTTCCGGAGAAAGCGGAGAAATCGAGATCATTTATCAGTATGGCAACTATGTTCATAAGGACGGAGGGTATATCCGGTCGGCATACCTCTCGATCCCGCAGAATATGAAGCGGTTCAAGACGACAAACGATTTGGTCGCCCTGTCGGCCAGCGGCAGCAGCGGACTTGGGTTGACTATCATCTGCCGGGAAGCGGCGTAGAGATTTTGGTAGAGCTAACGGGACAGGAAGGTACCGTGTTTGCCTTTGCGGTGCCGAAGAAAGGAAAGCAGTGAGCGGAATATTGCTGGCAGAGGATAATCCTCACATTATGAAGATCAATGCCGAGGTGCTTTCACTGCACGGTTATGAGGTGCTCAAGGCGTGGACTGCCGCCGAAACGCGGGAACAGCTTAGGTGGCACCCGGCAAATCTGATTGTTTCGGATATTATGCTGCCGGACGTAAACGGCATAGAGCTGTGCAGAGAGCTGAAAGGGCGCTATCATATCCCGATCCTTTTTTTAACGGCGCTCGGAGAAAACCAGAATGTGGCAGAGGGGCTTTGTGCCAGCGGTGACGATTATTTGACCAAGCCTTATGATCTGGAGATGCTGATTGCCAGAATTGAGGCCAGACTTCGCTCAGATGCAAATAGCCGCCGATATGTCTGTTACGGCGATCTGAAACTGGATACCGTTTCCTTTATCGGTTATGTAAACGGCAGTGATATTCTGCTGACTCACCGTCACATCCGGCCAACCCCGACGGTGAAAAGTCCGGAGTTCCGCAGACCGCCGACAACAGAAACATTGCGATTTTGGGTGCGCTGTTGTTCGTATCTGTCGGCGTGTTGAGTACGCTGACTATCAAGCGGGTGCGTAAAAAGCTGAGATAACTTTTAGGCATCACACGCATAAAACGGTATTACGAATAAGCGGCATCTTTTTAACCCGAATGCATACAGATTTTACTTCTCGAAGCTTCTTAACCTGCCACTACTAAAACCAAGTGTTTTATCATGCTTAAGCTAAAATAAGCCGGCCTTCAGTCAAAACGACTGAAGGCCGGCTTCAATATTCTATTCAGTTAGTTGGGTATTTTTTTATAGATAACAGGCTTTGAGCAAACGGGATTTTTGTTTCAGGCAAGCTCATGTGCCATGGCTTTTATCTGCTCTGCCGAGTTCGGTTTCAGTGCGGATTTTACAGTGCATACAGTATTCAGAAATTTAAGGTTTTTGCTGTTTTCAAGCATTGAGCGCATCGTTTTTGCAGCGGTGGGAGCCCAGGAGCCGTTTTCGATAAAGCCTACCGTGCGGTTTTGATAATTCCGCTCGGTCAGATGATCGATGAATTGCTTCATAAAGGGAAACAGTTCATTGTTATAGGTAGTGGTGGCCAGAACCAGTTTGCTGTATCTGAATGCTTCTGCTACGGCGAGAGACATATCCTCCCGTGCTAAGTCTATTAGCCTTGCTTCACAGCCTGCTTTCTTCAAAAGATTTTCAAGCATAACCGCAGCTGCCTTTGTATGCCCGTAAACCGAGGTGAAAGCGATCAGCACACCGTCTTTTTCGGGCTTGTATGATGACCAGATATCGTAAAGCCCGATATAATGCGTAAGATTTTCTTTCAGCACTGGACCGTGCAGAGGGCATATCATAGCTATTTCCAACGCGGCTGCTTTTTTCAGCAGCGTCTGCACCTGTAAGCCGTATTTGCCGACGATGCCGATATAATAGCGTCTTGCTTCATCATCCCAGTCGGAGGGGTCGGGATTACCGAAAACACCGAACGCGTCCGCCGAGAAAAGTATCTTTTCGGTTGTGTCATAGGTGAGCATTACCTCCGGCCAGTGTACCATAGGAGCGAATATAAAGCTTAGTTCATGGCGCCCTAAGGAGAGCGTGCCGCCGTTTTCTACGCATAGCTTTCGATTTTCAAGATCAATGTCAAAATAATTATCTATCATCGAAAAGGTCTTTGAGTTTGCTACAATAGTTGTTTCGGGATATGCGTTCAGAAAATTTGCTATATTTGCCGAGTGGTCGGGCTCCATATGCTGGATTATAAGATAATCGGGTTTTCGCCCTTCAAGCGTTTCTTTCAGATTCGCGAGCCACTCTTCCGTGAATTTTGCATCCACGGTATCCATAACGACAGTCTTTTTGTCAAGAATAACATAAGAATTATAGGTCATACCGTCTGGCACTTTGTACTGACCCTCAAAAAGATCTATTATTTTATCGGTCACTCCGATATATTTTATATCTTCCGTAATTTTCAAAGCAATTCCTCCTGTCTTCACGGCATTATTATACTACATAAAGACCGAAAAATCAAACTGCTTTATTTAAAATTGCGGTCATCACCGTGATATCGTCTTCGTGATTGTCGGTGCGGCGTCTTTTGGCGCCTTCGCAGAGCCGTTCGGCAAGCTCCTGGGCGGAACCGTCGGTCCAGCTTTCAATTTCATCGCGGATCCAGTCGGTTCCTTCGATAGCGGCTCCGTCTGACATCATGACTACTATATCTCCGATACGGCATTTTATGGCTGCCTTGTCAAAGCCGATTTCTCGGAGTATGCCGGCGGGCAGAGAACTGCTTTCGGCCTTGCCGGTTCTGCCTGAACGGCGTATCACTGTAGGAGCGGCGCCGGCCTTGTAAAGCTCGGTCTGTCCGGTATAGAGGTCAATGCTGGCGATATCTACGGTGGCAAGAGATTCGTCGGTGGATTTGAAGAGCATAGAGGAATTAAGTATTCTCAGCGAGCAGTCATAGCCGAAGCCTGCCTTTATAAGCCGCGTCATAAGCCCTGAGGCCATCGCACCGTCTACGGCGGCACGTCCGCCGGTTCCCATGCCGTCGCTCAGCACCATTATGAAATGGCCGCGGCCATCGTAAAAATACTTATAGGCATCACCGCACATTGAGGAGCCGGAGGCACAGCTCTGCTCTGCGCCTATGTCGATTCTTATATCGGCGTGTTCGCCGAGCGTCAGGAATATATCATTTCCTATTTCATTGACCGACGGAATGTCAAAATCCCTTTCACAGACCACCGAGACGAGCTTCATTATCTGAAGCTTGTTCAGCACGAGCTCCGGCTCCTTTTTTATCTTGAGTTCTATTGATACTCTGCCGAATTTGTCCCTGCGGCTTGAGCATTCGTCGACCCTTATATTGAGATTTTTAAGAGCGGCGGCTGCTTTTTCGGCGGTGGAGTTGTCGAATTGCTCGTCGTTTTCAAAATCATCGGCAAGGTCGCAGAGCATTGAGGAAATACCGTCGAACTGATCTGATACAACCGAGCGCACCTCGTCAATGCGGTTTTCTGCCGCTATCCGAGAGGTGTATTCCGCATAGTGCTTATAGGTGGAATCGGCCACCCGCGAGACTCTGAGACAGCGCCCTTTAAATTCCTCGGGCGCGGCCGAGTCGGGAGCGGGGTTCCCCTGCTTTACAGCCTTGGTGAGCTCAAGCACAGCGGCTACGGTATCGTCACGTCGGCTTTCCCAGCAATGAACTCTCAGCTTGCAGCCGGCACAGGCGTCCTGCTCTACGGCAGAAATGACTGTGCCGAAATCGGGAGAGTTGATTTTTGAAAGCTCAAAGGAAACCTGCTCGACTGTTTCCGAAACATTTCTAAGCGCATTGGCGGCCACATTCAGCCGCATAGTAAGAGATTTTTTATATCCGGACGGTATGACAAGCTTAGGATAAGCAGAAAAAAGCTTGCTTAAAGTTATTCCCGCCTGTCTCGGCAGCAGAAGGAACAGCGCCGCGCCCAAAGCCGTTTCGATAACGGTGGCAGCGATAGTTACCGGATTTTGAGAGGCGGCGGAGCCTGCAAAGGCGAATATCATTATAACGGCCACCTGTGTGTATTTTCCGTATGATGAAAATACGCCTGCCAGAAGTCCCGCAAAGGCGTAAACCACACTGATACTTCCCGGCGCGCCGCTTAGCGAAAGAGCGAAAGCGGCGGTAATTCCGCCTATCGCTCCCGATATTATGCCGCCGTATTTAGCCGCCGTAAGCACCAGTGTGACGCCGAGTATATGGCCGAGAGATATGCCGCTGAGACTGAATCGGTTTAAGCCGATCAGCAGTATTCCGAGCGGAACAAAGAGCGAAACAAGCTCGTCCGGAGTAAATCCCGCGGCAGGATGCTTAAGAAGCTTAAAGCAGCGTGAGATAAAATATGCTCCGCCGGCTGCTAAGAAAGCCTCGGAAGTAACATCGGTTATACTTGCTCCCATTCCTCTGAGTGTGACAGCAGAGGTAAGGAAGGAGGCTAAGAAGCATATCGAACCTAAAAAAACCGGATTTCCGACTAATTTTTTGTAATTGCCGAGCAGCAGCTTTATTGCGAGTATAGCGAACATTGCGGCGATATAACGAAAACCGCCGTTTCCTATTGCCGGTATGAAATATCCGATA
>USHL01000121.1 GCA_900554525.1 uncultured Oscillospiraceae bacterium
CGTTTTCAGGAGATTATATATATCACAATTCCTGCAATTAAGCCGCAAATGCTTTTCGGTGCTGTAATGGCTATTGTAAATACATTTAACAGCAGCGGGGTCGGAGTGGCGTTATCAGGCGCAAATCCCACGCCGAATTATTCCGGCCAGCTTATTGTAACGCATATTGAGGATTACGGCTTTATACGGTATGAGATGGGTTATGCCGCAGCGGTTTCGGTTGCTCTGCTGTTTTTTGTATGGCTGATGTCGAAAGGCGTGGGCAGACTGTTTGACAGTAAGGACGAGTAACAGAATTAAAGCCTTTGAATATATAATGTTCGGTTTTGCCGGTGAAAGGACATGGTACTTATATGGTTAAAAAAAGAAGCGGAAAGCTTAAAATAAAAGGAGTTAATCCAAGTCATTTTGATACAAGTCAGCTTAAAATATATTTTTATGTAATACCTATTGCCATTGTAATGCTTTTACCGATTATTTTTATATTTGTAAACGCATTTAAGCCTATGGATGAACTCTTTGCATACCCTCCACGCCTGTTTGTAAGACATCCGACACTGCAAAATTTCAAAGATTTATTTGCCGTTTCTTTGGCTACTGACGTACCGGCTTCGCGTTATCTTGTAAATACGATTATTTCAACAGTTCTTACCGTTGCTTTAACACTTTTTATTTCGGTTGCAGCCGGGTATGTTTTTTCAAAAAAAAGGTCTAAAAGCGTAGCATTTCTTTTCGGTGTAAATTCGCTTGCCTTAATGTTTGTAACTACTGCCGTTGCTATACCGCGCTATTTCGTTATTGTTTACAGCGGACTGATTGATTCATTTTTGGCTAATATTATTCCGCTTTTGGTAACACCTGTCGGCGTTTTCTTAGTTAAACAGTTTATTGACCAGCTGCCTAACGCGCTTATAGAAGCTGCTGAAATAGATGGTGCAAGCGATTTTCAGATTTTGCGTAAAATTATTATGCCGTTGGTAAAGCCTACTATGGCAACGCTTACTATACTTACATTTCAGTCAGCATGGAATTCGACAGAAGCGAGCTCTTTTTACCTGAATGACGAATCGTTAAAAACATTTGCATTTTATATGTCAAATTTAAGCACGGGTAACGGCGTTGCAGGTCAGGGCATAGGTGCGGCAGCAACCCTGATTATGTTTTTACCGAATTTAATACTTTTCATTATATTGCAATCTAAGGTTATGAATACAATGGCTTTTTCGGGTATTAAGTGATATTCGGCCGATACTTTTAGGAAGGGTGCTATTTATGCTGAAAAAAATAATATCTGCTATCACTCTTGTGGCCGCGATATTAGTTTCTGTTAACATTCAGGCTTATGCGAGCGAAAATACAACGTATACATATACAATTTCTGTAGACGGCAAATGGTGCCGGACACAGGACGCATATATGCCGGGTAATATTTATATGAAGGATTACGGACTTTTGCAGCCGAATGATATTTTTTATAAGAATAAACGGATATATATTGCAGACAGCGGTAACGGAAGAATAGTTGTTTACTCACTGTCTGATAACAGTGTATATACGGTCGGAACCGATGTCTTAAAGGAACCCTCGGGTATATTTGTAAAAGATAACGGTGATATATATGTAGCAGATGTTAAAGCAGAATCCGTTTTTTTATTTTCTGACAGCGGAGAATTACTTCATACCATAAAACGACCCGACAGTAACCTGTTTGGCAGCACAAGTGTGTTTAAGCCTAAAAATGTAGTGCTTTCATCAAACGGAAATTTATTTGTGGTGGGGCAGGGTACCCATGAAGGATTGATGCAGTTTGATGAAAACGGCACATTTTACGGTTTTTTTGCGGCAAATAGATATAAAAAAACCTTGAAGGATAGAATACAGGACTTTTTATTCACAAAAGAACAAAAATCACAAATGCTTATGAGAACGGGGCGTGCCATAGAGAATATAGATATATCTGAAAGGGATTTGATATACAGCGTAACTCAAAGCTCGGGTTATAGCTACGGGTGGGCAAAGGTTGAAGAAAAAACAGAAAACCAGATCAAACTGCATAATATGGCCGGTGAAAATATTCTTTCCAAAAATGATATGATGAATGATGAATGGAATTTCGTTGACGTGGCAGCGGGTCCCTACGGCATTTCTTATGCATTGACGCAAACCGGATTGATATATGAGTATGACAGTTCAGGAAATCTTATATTTTCTTTCGGCGGACGTGCGCTTTCAAGCGATATAAACGGCATATTTACATCGGCGGCTGCTATTGATTTGGACGAAAACGGATTTTTATATGTTCTTGACAAAGAACGTGGGTTGATTCAGACATTTTATCCTACCGCGTTTGCTGTTGATATGCACCGCGCAATTTATTGCCTTGATACAGGTGACTATTCTCAGGGAGAAGAAGTATGGCAATCGGTATTAAGGCTTAACAGTATGTCGCGTGCGGCACATTCCGGTTACGGAAGAACCAAGCTTTACCGCCAGCAATATGACGAGGCATTGGAGCATTTTAAAATTGCAAATGATAAAAAATATTATTCGCAGACATTTTGGGAAATACGCAATGTTTGGATACACGATAATATAATTTATATAATAGCAGCGTTTGTTTTAGCGGCTGCCGTTATTTTCACGTTATCCTTTATACGGAAAAAAGTGAAAAAGAAGCACGCTGAAAACAGCAGTCTGTCAAATAATACTCTGCTTTCGGATTTGGGTTTGCTTACAAAGATATTCCGCCATCCCGTTGACAGCTTTTATTATATTAAGCGCAAACAGAAAGGTTCGGTTCTTTCGGCAACGGTAATTTATGTATTGGTATTAGCAGTATATATGTTTGATATGCTTTGTCGCGGTTTTATTTTCAGGCTGAACGATCCTAAGCAAGCGGTAATCCCATTTATTATGTTTCTTTTTGCGGCGCCGTTGGCACTGTTTATTATAGGCAACACAATGGTCAGCGCTATAAATGAGGGCGAGGGAAATGCGAGAAATATATATATTATGACGGCATATTCGTTTGCACCGTATTTATTTATTGTTCCGCCGCTGATTTTATTAACCCATATATTAACCTTAAACGAAGCTTTTATTATACAGTTTGGTTGGATATTTGCAGTTGTGTGGACGGGTGTTTCCGTTTTTTTAGGACTTATGGAAATACATAATTACACTTTTAAAGAAACTCTAAAGAATGTTCTGCTGACTTTCTTTTTTATGGTAATAGCAATTGTGGCGCTGGTAATGATGTATTTAATTGCGAAGCAGGTAGTAGTGTTTGCCGAACAGTTTTTCGGGGAGGTCGCATACCGTGTTGAATAAACTTAAATTAAAGAGTAAATGGTTGTTTGGAACGGTATGTATCGCTATGGCGGTGGTGCTTACACTGACAGCTTACGCTAACGCAGGCAGAAAGGCGTCCGTCAGTTTCGTTGAACCTGACACTAACGCAATAGAGGCATATTCAAACAGACGTACACAGCCGGAGCCGGTATCGGCTCCCGTAAAAAACCGCCTGAATACAGACGGCTTTGTAAAAATAGCAGAAAACGCTACGCTGGAGCTTTGGCTTTCGGAGCAGCTGTATTCTATGCGTGTTGTCGATAAGCAGAGCGGATATGTATGGGGCTCTCTTTCGGAAGAAAAGCCCGAGGGTCTAAATAAAAAATGGACAGCTATGGCTCATTCTATATGCACATTTGAGTATTATGATGAGCAAAATAATATGCAAAGGCTAAGCTTGCTTGATAAAACCGTAAAAAGTGATTTTAAACAAAACGGGCGCACTTTAAGCTGTACGGTAAGCGCTGAAAAAATAGGCTTGCAGTTTACCTTTACGGTTGAACTGACAGAAGACAGTATTGATTTTTCGCTGAAGGATGACAGCATAAAGGAAAACGGAAGCGGTCGGTTAAAGTCGGTGTATTTTATGCCGTTCTTCGGCTGTTCGCGTGAAGATGAAATAAACGGATATATATTTATTCCGGACGGACAAGGCGCGCTTATGAGATTTAAAAAGGCGTCTACATATATGAGTCCGTTTGAAAAAAGGGTTTACGGTTTTGATGCCGCGCTGGATAAGATAGAGACTGCCAACAATCTTATGTCAAACCGCCCTAACGATTATCTTGCAAGCTTGCCCGAAATTACATTTCCGGTTTACGGTGTAGTGCACGGTTCGGGGCAGAATGCTTTTTTTGCAGAAATTAAAAACGGCGAAGAAAGTGCGGTTATACTTGCGTATCCCGCAGGGATGGTTACAAATTATAATTGGGCGGCTGCCCGCTTTGACTACCGAGTGCTTTATGAAAAGCCTGTCGGCAGAGAGGGCGCTGGTATAACAAAAATACAGGAAAATCGAAATAAAATCAATGCTGAAATATCGTTCCGTTTTCTCAGCGGAGGGTCTGCAAATTACAGCGGTATGGCAGTTATGTACCGTGATATTTTAAAAGGCCGCGGTGTTTTAGGGAAGGAACGGATTGATGACAATATACCTCTAAGGCTGGATATTGTAGCTTCTGAAATAAAAAAGAGCCTGATATTTAATAAAAATGCAGAGCTTACCACTGTTGCCGAAGCAATAAAAATGAGTGAAGCACTGAAAGAAAGCAATATTAAAAACCTTACAGTTTCATATAAGGGCTGGCAGAAAGGGGGACTTAACGGCTCCAAACTTGGGGAACTTTCTGTCAATAAAAAAGTAGGATCGCTTGCAGAGCTGGAAAAATTACGGGATCGTATCGTAGGTAACGGCGGAAGATTTTATTTATCTCTTAATTATTCAACCGCAAATAAGGATCAAATACATACCTCTACCGATGCTGCGGGTAAGCTGTCCCGCCGCATTGCAAGCGTTACCGACAGCAACGAGTCTGCAATGTATACCGAAACATATTATATTAAGCCGGAAATAACTGCTGACTTACTTTTAAAGACTAAGAAAAGATTTTCGGATTTTAAACTGCATCTTGATAACTTCGGTTCGCTTTTGTACTCTGACTATACCAGAAATAACGAGGTTACACGTGCAGAGGCTAAAAAAATGTTTTCCGAAAGCAGATCGGAAGAGCACACGTCTGAACTCC
>USHL01000122.1 GCA_900554525.1 uncultured Oscillospiraceae bacterium
GATTTATTCCTGTTATGACTGTTAAATCAGTAGTTTCAATGGTAAAGCAAATAAAAAAGGGTTCTACCGTAAGCTACGGCAGAACCTTTACCGCCCCGCGCGATATGAAAATCGCAACCATTGCGGCAGGCTACGCCGACGGTTACCCCCGCGCGCTTTCAAATAAAGGCTTTGTTCTCATAAACGGACGCCGCGCACCTGTTATCGGCCGTATATGCATGGATCAGATGTCTGTGGACGTCTCTGATATAGCGGATGTCAAGCAGGGAGACGAAATAATACTCTTCGGCAGAGAACTGCGCGCGGAAACGCTGGCGGATCTCTGCGGCACAATAAACTACGAAATAGTCTGCGGAATTTCAAAGCGGGTACCGAGAATTATATTAAAATCCGAATAAGGGTGTTTTTATGAAAAAATACATATTGGCTCTTGACGAGGGTACAACCAGCGCACGCGCAATACTTTTCGACCGCAGCGGAAATGCCGTCTCGGCGGCTCAGCGGGAATTTACCCAAATATACCCGAAGCCGGGTTTCGTCGAGCACGACCCGATGGAGATCTTTTCAAGTCAGTATTCCGCCATAACCGAAGCTGTCTCAAAAATAGGTGCAAGCCCGGATGAAATAGCGGCGGCCGGAATCACCAACCAGCGCGAAACGGTAATCATCTGGGACAAATATACCGGCGAACCGATATACAACGCGATAGTATGGCAATGCCGCAGAACATCGGAATACTGCGACCGGCTGAAAGACGCCGGACTTGAGGATTATGTCAGGAAAACCACAGGGCTTCGTATCGACGCTTATTTCAGCGCGACCAAAATCAAATGGATACTTGACAATGTCGAGGGCGCCCGCCGCCGCGCAGAAAACGGCGAACTGCTTTTCGGCACGGTGGACACATGGCTTATCTGGAAGCTGTCGGGCGGCAGAATCCACGTCACGGACCGCACCAACGCCTCACGCACCATGCTTTACGATATACACCGCCTGTGCTGGGATAATGAGCTTCTCAGAATAATGGAAATACCCGAATGTATGCTGCCCGAGGTAAAACCGAGCAGCGAGATATACGGTGATCTCAATATACTGGGCGCTAAGGTGCCCGCCGCCGGAATTGCGGGTGATCAGCAGGCGGCGCTGTTCGGGCAAAAATGCTTTAACAGCGGCGATATTAAAAACACCTACGGCACCGGCTGTTTCCTGCTTATGAACACCGGAGAAAACGCCTTCGAAAGCCGAAACGGCCTGATTACGACCATAGCCGCGTCGGCAGATGAAAGCGTAAATTACGCACTTGAGGGCAGCGTGTTTGTCGGCGGCGCGGTCGTCCAGTGGCTGCGCGATGAAATGGGACTGATAGAAAAATCCTCCGACAGCGAAGCCGCGGCAATCAGCGTCAGCGACAGCGGCGGAGTTTATATCGTTCCCGCCTTCGCGGGACTCGGTGCCCCATACTGGGACATGTACGCACGCGGCACAATCTGCGGGCTGACCCGAGGCAGCGGCAGAAATCATATTATCCGTGCCGCTCTTGAGTCAATAGCCTACCAGACAAACGACCTCATAACCGCCCTAAAGGCCGACACCGGGCTTGAAATATCCTCGCTCAAAGCCGACGGAGGGGCCGCCTCCAACGGTTTTTTAATGCAGTTTCAGGCGGATATTTCCGATATAAAGGTACTGCGTCCCGACTGCGGCGAGGCCACTGCAGCGGGAGCCGCATATCTTGCCGGTCTGTCCTCCGGCTTTTGGAGCGGCACAGAGGAAATTCTGCGTCTTCCTCAGGTGCAGACCGAATATTCGCCCGCTATGGGAAAAAAAACACGCAGCGAGCTGTGCGGAGGCTGGTCAAGAGCGGTAAAAAGCTCCCGCGCATTTGCCGAGTAAGGGAGGATTAATATGTCTTTCACTTTAAAAGAAATCAAGGTTCCGAGCAGCGACAATATCCATATTCTTTCGGGTATAATGTATATTCCCGACGGTGAAATCAAAGGTATATTACATATCGTTCATGGCATGTGCGAATATATCGGCCGTTACGCTCACATAATGGAAGCGATAGCCGAAGAGGGCTTTATATGCTGCGGATACGATAATTTAGGCCATGGCAAAACCGCACGCGACGATTCCGAGCTCGGCTTTATCGCTCACCGCGACGGCTGGAAATACCTCATAAAGGATGTAAAGATGTTTGAGGACGCCGTAAGAAAGCTATATCCCGAAAAGCCGCTTATGCTTATGGGACATTCTATGGGCTCCTTTATTTCACGTCTTGCCGCAGAAGAATACGGGGATACTCTTTCAAAGCTCATTATCTGCGGAACAGGCGGACCTAACCCTGCGGCGCCGTTCGGTCTTATTATAACCGACATAGTAAAAGCCTTTCGCGGAGAAAAGCATATTTCCAAAGCCGTCGACAGGCTTGCGTTCGGCTCATACAACAAACGGTTTGAAGGGCTTTCGGAATACGACTGGATAACCTCCGAGCAGACGCTTGTGGAAAAATACACCGGCGATAAATACTGTACCTTTAAGTTTACGGTTTCGGCTATGCATGACCTTATAAAGCTCAATTACGCCGCCAATCGCAAGGCCTGGTTCAGAAATCTCCGCCAAGATCTGCCGATACTTATTATTTCCGGCACGGATGATCCCGTCGGCAATTACGGAAAGGGCGTCAGAAAGGTATACGACCGTCTTAAAGCCGCCGGTCTCAACAATATTGCTCTCAAGCTGTATAACGGCTGCCGCCATGAAATCCATAACGACAAATGCCGTGCAGAAGTCACCGAAGATATAAAAGCTTTTATAAAACAATAACCGTAATCGGGTCTATTTTTAAAAAGACCCGATTACGGTTTATATTTTTGAGAAGACAAAACAGCTGAAAAAATATATTATTCTGCCGTAATATTCATATACTCCGGTTTTAAAATGTCTTTTATAACATCTTTACTTACTGCAAACTCAGGCGTACCCATAAACCCGGGCGCCACCTCATATTTGTCAAATGCTATTACCAAATCTCCGCGTTTATTCCAATAAAAATTATGCCCATCATTTACAGACGTAAATTCCTCTCCTAATTCTGTGTCGTTCACCCAAAAAACAGCCTTCGAATTTTCAGCCATTATTGACTTCATTTGCCGTTTGATTTCAGCAGCCAGAATATCGGAAAAATTATCGGTATTAAATAAATCACCAAGCTCTATTATTTCACCTTTACGCTTATCAATATGATAATATTTAAAGTAATTGTTACTGCTTGCCGCTGTTTCGCTTACCGAAAGCTTAAGTGTAAACCACTGTTCTGTATTTGCCAAGGTTTCATAATCAACATCGATTGAACCGTAGCCGCTGTTCCCGGATATATCAAGATCCTTATAAAACTGATTTACAAGCACCGATGTCAGCTCGCTGACATCTTTATTTATATAGTCTGCAGCAGAGTTGTCCTCACCCTCAATTTTAGGTACGTCGATATTCATTTCATGTCTGCCGTCCGAATAAAAATAGTTACGAATAGTAACAACTCGGATAATATCGCCGATAACCGGTATCTTCTCCAATGTCTGCGCGTATGCCACACTGATGTTGGGAAGCAAAAAGACCGTTATAAAGATAAAACAAGCCGCCGCGGCCGCAATTCTCGGCAAGATTCTGTATTTCATCACTTTGGTTTTCTTTTCCGGCAAATCGAAAAGAATTTGCTCAATTTTATTTTTCACGGAATCGGGGAGAGCTGCTTTTTCGGCTTCTGCCCTGTGTCTTATATATTCGTCAAAATCTTTCATTCGTTAAAATCCTCCCCCAAAATCTCCGTCAGCATCTTTCTGGCACGTGAAAGCTGCTTTTTAACGGCAGCGATATTTGTTTCTGTGATTTGCGCGATTTTTGATACAGAAAGATTTTCATAATAAAACAGTATAACGACGGTGCGATACGGCTGTTTGAGGCTTTCCACGGCATCACGAAGCGCCAGCCTGGATGTTACTTCACCTTCACTGCTGTCAATATAAGCCTGAGCTTCCTCCATTGGTACATCCTTTGAATTTTTGCGTATGAAATCAACCGCAGTATTATGAACTATGCGAAGTATCCACGGCTTAAATGAATTCATACTTTTAACGGTACCGAAACTCTTATATGCACGGTATATTGATTCGCTGATAACTTCTCCGGCATCAGATTCGTTTCTAACAACAGAAAAAGCCAAAGCATACATAGCGTTTTCGCATAACCGTATTTTCTCGCAAAACACGTCTTTATCAGTCAAAATCAACTCTCCCCGATTAATGAGGCGGTTTGGCTGATAATCCAATTGCCCCATTCAATATAATATTTAGCATAAGGGTGTGCACTGTCACCTGATTTTTTCGAAGACAAACCACCGTCGGCATCGTCGAATATAGTATTAGCGTCAAGATAGAATATACTTTTACCGTCCGCAAGTTTTGCAAGTTTTGCATTAAGCCCGTTTATAGCGGTATTATTTACAACTCTGTCACTGTCCGAACGTTTTTTAGATACATGCAGATTAGCCTGTATAAATATGACGGCACTCGGCTGCTTTTCTTTAATAAGCTCAATAAGCTCATTATATTTTTTAACTGTACTGTCAAATTCATATCCCACTTCATTGATGCCGAGCATTATATATATTTTACCATACCTTTTATTATTTAACAACTCCGTAAGCGTAACCTTCCCGACATTCGGAACTGAGACCGGCTTTTTATGGATATTATACACACTCATACCGACAGTGCAGAAGAAATCCGCTTCGTCAATATGCGCATATTCCATAAGTCCAACCGTTCTTGAATCACCGATAAACAGTGCATCTTCCATTGTCGCTGCTGTAGGTTTAGATGTACCCGTATCCGTTGCTGAATTTTCAGATAAAGAGGGCATGGTTTCGCAGCTATCGGCAACCGAAGTTTCAGGTACACTGCTTTGAGGAAAATTAACGGTCATATCGGATTTGCCGTCATTTGAACAGGCGCTCAAAAAAATCGTTAATATTAACACCAATGCCGTTAAAAAGCT
>USHL01000123.1 GCA_900554525.1 uncultured Oscillospiraceae bacterium
TGCTCAGGAGCCTGACCGCGGCACATCCCATCTCGGTAGCCATTACACGGTCGCGCACCGTCGGATTGCCGCCGCGCTGAACGTGGCCGAGCACCGTCGCACGGGACTCTATGCCGGTAGCGTCCTCAATCTGCTTAGCAATATTATCGACGCCGCCTACGCCCTCTGCCACCACGACTATAAAGTGTTTCTTTCCGGTTTTCTGGGTATTTTTGATTTTAGCGATAACATCCTCAATCTTGGTTTCCACCTCTGGAACGAGTATTGCCGTAGCTCCGACCGCGATGCCGCTTTGAAGCGCAAGATAGCCGGCTCTTCTGCCCATTACCTCAACAACGCTGCAGCGGTCATGCGACTGCGCGGTATCACGCAGCTTATCAACCATTTCCATCGCGGTATTCATAGCCGTATCAAAGCCTATCGTATACTCGGTAGAGGAAATATCATTATCAATGGTCCCGGGTATGCCTATGCAGGGAATACCCCTCAGCGAAAGGTCGCGTGCGCCGCGGTAGGAGCCGTCTCCGCCTATTACCGCGATTCCCTCGATTCCGTATTTCTTACAGTTACCGATGGCCTCCTGCATTCCTTCCTCGGTTTTAAAGCGCGGGCTGCGAGCCGTATAAAGCATTGTACCGCCATGATGGATTATGTCCGAGACCGAACGGACATCCAGGTCGATTATATCTCCCTCAATAAGACCGTTATAGCCGCGCATCACACCTTTTACGGTCATTCCAAGCGAAATAGCCGTTCTTACAACCGCGCGGACTGCGGCATTCATACCCGGAGCGTCTCCGCCGCTTGTGAGTACACCTATTGTTTTCATAAAATCATCTCCATATGTCATCAACAAATCATATTATAACGTATCAGCTTAAAGTATATACCATTCCGGCAAAATTTTCAATAACTATTTTATCAATTTGACATTTTCACCGCCGAGAATACCGCAAAGCCCATCCGTAAGCTCGTCCGACGGTCTGACCCTCAAGGCTGCGGGAGCCTCAAGCTTTTTGCCGGTTTCGGTACAGTATATAATAACCGGCGTATTTCCTTTGTGCCGCTCAAGCAGCAACTTAACTTCTGTAAATTCCCGGCACTCGGTATTCCGGATTTTCAGATAAAGTCCGCTTTTGTACTTTTTAGGCAGCGGCTGTTTTTTAGCGGTATCGGGTATAAGCTCCGCCTTTTCGCAGACTATCTCGGTGTCGCGGTCTTCCCTTTCAGAGATCCTGCCCGAAAGCAGGATAGGCTCGCCTGAAGTAAGAATCGGCTTGTATTCGGCATAGGCGTTCCCGAATACCGTAATATTAACCGCGCCGTAAATATCCTCAATTTGACCCGTAGCAAGCAGATTATTATTTTTTAACTGACGCACCTTAAGATTCTCCACTATCCCCGCCAGAGTCACACGCTTGCCGTCTCGGTATCTGCGCGAAATTATATCGGTACTGCTTGCGATATCGGCCGCCGCTAAAAAGCCGGCGTATTCGTCCATAGGATGCCCAGAAAGATAAAGCCCCGTTGCCTCTTTTTCCAATGCCAGCAGCATCTCCTTAGGCATTTCGTCAAGCTTTTCCGGAACATACTCCTGCGGCGCGCCTACCTCATCAAAGAGATTCATCTGTCCCCCTGCCGAAAACCGTTTTTCATTTTCAACCGCCGCCATCACACCCTCGATATTATAGAGCATCTGCCTGCGGTTCTCATGAAGACCGTCCAAAGCTCCGCTTTTTATCAGCCCTTCAAGTGATTTGCGGTTGAACTCTCTCGAATGGTTCCTCAGACAGAAATCGTATACTGAGGTATATTCCCCGTTTTCGTTCCTTTCATTTATCAGCCGCTCGATTATGCCGAGTCCTAAATTCTTGACCGCCATAAGTCCGAAACGGATATTCCCGCCGTCCGGCGTAAAGCCCGCCTCACTGCGGTTAACCGAGGGCGGAAGTATTTTAATTCCGGATTTACGGCATTCGGCTGTATATAGGGCTATTTTCGAGGCGCTGTCCATCATACTTGTCATAAGCGACGCAAAATATTCGGCGGGATAATGGCATTTGAGATAAGCCGTGCGGTAGGCTACGAACGAATAAGCCGCCGCGTGAGCCTTGTTAAAGGCATATGAGCTGAAGCTCGACATATCATCGAATATCTTCTGCGCCGCCGCTTCCGAAACGCCGTTAGCAAGCGCCCCGGGGCAGATTATATTGCCGTTTTCGTCCTTTTCACCGTAAATAAAAAACTGCCGTTCGCGCTCCATAACGCTGTGCTTTTTCTTGGCCATAGCCCTGCGCACGATATCCGCCCGGCCGAGCGAATATCCCGCCAGCGTTCTGAACACCTGCATAACCTGCTCCTGATAAACGATACAGCCGTAGGTGACATCGAGTATCGGCTTTAAAAGCAGAGTATCATAGGTTATATCCTGCGGATTATGCCGGTTATGGATATATTTAGGAATAGAATCCATAGGTCCCGGGCGGTAAAGCGAAAGAATGGCCGTAAGATCCTCTATGCTTTCCGGGCCGAACTGACGCAGCACATTCTTCATACCGTCCGATTCAAACTGAAAGACGCCGTCGGTAAGTCCCTTACCCATCATTTTATAGGTTTCCTTATCGTCAAGCGGGATTTTCTCGATATCAAACTGCGGCTCGCTGCGGCGTATATATTTTTCCGTATCGGCAATCACCGTAAGGTTTCGGAGCCCTAAAAAGTCCATCTTCAAAAGCCCCAGCTCATCAAGCGCGGTCATGGTGTACTGTGTCACCACCGCCTCGTCGTTGACCGCAAGCGGCACATACTCATCGATGGGCCTGTCCGAGATAACCACGCCCGCAGCATGCGTCGAGGCATGCCTCGGCATACCCTCAAGCCTCAGCGCCATATCGACAAGCTCCTTTATCTGCGGGTCGTTGTCGTAAAGGCTTTTTAACTCCTTTGAGCCCTCCATCGCACGCTCAATAGTCATATTCAGCGCCTGCGGAACAAGCTTGGCAATGCGGTCGCAGGTGGCGTAGGGTATATCCATCGCCCTGCCCACATCGCGTATGGCGCCCCGCGCCGCCATTGTGCCGAAGGTCACTATCTGAGACACGTGATCGCTGCCGTATTTGTCTATAACGTAATCGATTACCCTCTGACGGTTGACATAGCAGAAATCTATATCGAAATCGGGCATCGAAACGCGTTCGGGATTTAAAAATCTTTCAAAATACAGGTCGTATTTAAGCGGGTCTATTCCGGTTATTCCTATACAGTATGCCGCAAGGCTGGCCGCTCCCGAGCCTCTGCCCGGCCCGACCGGTATCCCGTGGCTTTTGGCGTAATTAACGAAATCCGCAACTATCAGGTAATAGTCGACATATCCCATTCGGTTTATGACATCAAGCTCATAATCCAAACGCTCTGTAACCTGTTCTGACGGATTCCTGCCGTAAATACGGTAAAGCCCCTCAAAACATTTTTCTTTAAAATATTCGAAATGGTTGCGCTCGTCGATATCAAAACGGGGCAGCTTTATTTTGCCGAATTCGAATTTTACATTGCAGCGCTTCGAAATTCTGACGGTATTCTCTATCGCCTCGGGAATTTCCGGAAAAAGCGCCGCCATTTGCTCCCCGGTTTTAAGATAAAACTCATTCGTCTTGAATTCAAGCGAGTTTTCCTCGTTTATTTTCGAGCCTGTCTGTATACAAAGCAGCACCTTATGCATTTTATAGTCGCCTTCGGCTATATAATGCACATCGTTGGTAGCTGCAAGCGGAATACCCGTTTCCCTTGAAAGCCTTACAAGCTGCGGATTCACCGCCTTTTGCTCGCGGATGCCGTGGTCCTGCAGCTCAAGAAAATAATATCCCCTGCCGAAAACCGAGTCAAACCACAGCGCGCTTTCCTTAGCCTTTTCATATTCGCCGTTTGAAAGCAGACGCGGTATCTCGCCCGCAAGGCAGGCCGAAAGTGCAATAATTCCGTTATGATGCTTTTGCAGGAGCTCCTTGTCTATTCTCGGTTTAGAATAAAAGCCCTCTGTAAATCCGGCAGAGACCAGCTTTATCAGGTTCTGATAGCCCTCGTTGCTTTCACAGAGCAGTACAAGATGGTTGTACTGGCTGTCAAGCCCCTTCTGTTTATCAAAACGGCTGCGCGGCGCGACATAAACCTCGCACCCGACGATAGGCTTAACGCCCTTTGAATGAGCGTATTTATAAAAATCTATCACGCCGTACATAACGCCATGGTCGGTTATCGCAATACTTTTCTGTCCGAGCTCCGCCGCCCGGTCGATAAGCTGCCCGATACGGCAGCAGCCGTCTAAAAGACTGTATTCCGTATGCACGTGAAGATGGACAAAATCCAATATGCCGCCCTCCTTTTCAACTCCGTTTTTTTCTTAAATCCTCATAGATTTCAACAATTTTGGAAAGCCTGTGATTAAGCCCCGAACAGGTAAGCGGCTCCTCCGAAATACGGCAAAGCTCTTTAAGCGTAGCCTCGGGATTATCGCGCCGCAGCTCCGCCGCCGCCAAAAGCTCATTCGGCAGGCTTTGCAGACGGTCTGTTTTTTCCAGATAAGCTATCGCCCGGCGCTGTTTTATCGAAGCCTCGACAGTTCTCGAGATATTCGCGCTGTCGCAGTTTCGCGCGCGGTTGATATTATTTTTAACGCTTTTTATGATTTTAGTATCGATAATGTTGAGAGTACGTCCCGGAAGACCCATAAGCGTTATTAAGTCCTCTATAACGCCGCTGTTCTTGGTATACAGTAAAAACGCATTGCCGCGAACGGTATTTTTAAAAGTCAGTCCGTTTTCCGCAAGCAGTTTATTCAATGTGTCCGCAAGCGGCTCGGTTTTTACGGAAAACTCGGCTCTGTATTCCTTTTCGGGATTGTTGATATTCCCGCAGGCCAGAAAAGCTCCGCGTATAAACGCCGCCCTGCAGCAGTCTCTCCGAAAGCTTAGGTCATTCGGCGTTGTACCGTCAATCCCGTAATTTTCCGAA
>USHL01000124.1 GCA_900554525.1 uncultured Oscillospiraceae bacterium
GGACGAAACAAAAACACCCTGTGGCCCGTTAAACTTATCCATTCCGCCTTTTTCGGTATTTTCAAAATCCGAAAAAATCTTTATAAGCTTCAGGTTATTATCAAGTATAAGAATACGGTTATTGCCGGTATCTGCTATATATATCCTGCCGGTTTGAGTATCAACAAACAAGTCGCTAGGGTTTTTAAGATCGACGGTTCCAAGCAATGTACCGTCATATCTTTCAACAGGTACAAAAGCATTTGGACTTTCCTGTGCTTCTCCGTCATAGCTATATGTATATGTAGTATAAGGAACATATGATGCGGTTTGAGCGCCTGCTGCCAAGCCGGAACAAACAGACATCGTCACAATCAGTAGCGCTACTGCTTTTATTAATATATTCTTCATTGCCTTACTCCTTCATGCCGGAGGAGCCCATTGTTTCCACAACGTTGCTCTGCGTGATAATAAATACCGTTATCGGCACCACCATCATTATTACGCCTGCCGCAGCTGCAGCGCCGGCCCGCGCAACACCGCCTGCCGAAATCTGTGACATAACATAATTGAGAGTTTTAAGCGGCTCGCTCTGAATATATGTAGTGCTGCCGATATTCCATAAATCACGGAACGAAAAGATAATAAGAGTAAGCCATGCAGGCTTTACCATCGGCATTACCATCTTCCAGAATACCTTCCACTCACCTGCGCCGTCCATACGTGCGGATTCTAACACAGAATCATTTACCATCGAATCCATAAACTGTTTCATAAGGTAAAGTCCAAGCGAAGAACCGAACGCCGGAACTATCAGCGCAGCATATGTATCGAGCATATTAAGCTTTGACATTATGATAAAGTTAGGTATTCTTGTAACGGTAGTATTAAACATAAGCGCCAAAACCACCATTGAAAACATAACCTTTGAACCGGGAAATCTATGCTTGGCAAGTCCGAAAGCGCACATAGATGAAAGTATAACATGCCCGGCTGTCCCAACTATCGAAACAAACGCGGTGTTAAACAGATACCTTGAAAACGGAATCATAGAATCGGTAAGCATGGTGAATAGATCCTTATAGTTTTTCATAGTAGGATGATCCACCGTAAACTTAGGCGGGAAGACCCAATATTCTTCCAGTGGCTTTACCGACGATATTAATGTATATACCAACGGAAGCACCATAAAAACCGCAAGAAGAAACAGCACCGTATAAACGCCCAGGTTGCCTGCAAGCGAACGATTCAACTGTTTGGTTCTTTTAGCAAATTTTGCAGCTGCCATATAATCATTCTCCTTGAACTTATTCGCCAACCTTGGAAAGCAGATTTCTTACTACTCTGTTAGTTATTACCATAGCCAGAAACAGTACCGTAGCAATGGCCGAGGCATAGCCCATTTCATATCTTATTCCGCCGTAGTCCTGCAAATGGTTTATAATTGTATGTACCGCGTAGTTCGTGCTCGGAAAGCCCACCAGACGTGTTACGACATCTCCTATCGAGAATGCACTCGAAATACTCATTACCGCACCGAACATAAGCTGCGGCCTCATAGCCGGCAAAGTTATGTACCAAAGCTCCTGCCAACGGTTGCGTATTCCGTCGATAGCCCCGGCCTCATAATATGAGCGGTTTATCCCCTGAAGACCGGCAATAAAAGAAAGAAAGCTTGTGCCAAGTGATGACCACAGTACCACTACAATTACAATAGCCATCATATAGCTAGGATCTTGCAGCCAACGAATAGGCTGATTAATAATCCCGAGATTCATTAAAAAACCGTTTGCATATCCGTAGGCGTCGCTGCTGAACAGCACCGTCCAAATCAACAAGGCATTGCCCGAAAGCGAAGGTGCAAAGAAAATAACGGTAATAAATGCACGCATAAAGCGGTTCAGGTCATTTATCAGCCATGCCACCGCCAAAGACAGAAAATAACTGACAGGACCTGTAATAGCAGCCAAAATAAAAGTATTTTTGATAGCTATTATAAATACATCATCATCAAGAAACATCCGCGCATAATTTTCTATGCCGACAAATACGGGAGCTTCAAGCACATTAAATGTGGTAAAGCTCAATACAATCGAAATCAATACCGGCAGTACCGTAAAAATAAAAAATATTGAAAAATACGGTAATGTCAAGGCATAACACACTGCATTGTTTTTAATTTTGCGGCCAAGACCTTTTTTGCTGCGCTTTAAAGCGGCGTCAGACATAAAATCAATCTCCTTGTTCGAGTCCGAATTCTTTTCTCTTGCGCGAAAGCTCGCTGTTAAGAGATTCTATATAGCTCTGTAACGTATCTCCCGGATCTTTTTTGGTGTTGTATACATCGTTAAAAGCAAAATTAACTACGCGCGTCGTATAATATCCGCCGGGAACTTCGGGCGTACCCACAACATTTTCCCACTGGGCTTCTATATTCTTATAGTCTCTTACAGGCCACGGAAGCATAGAAAGCGCTTCAACATTAGCAGTCGCCTGCATGCCGGAGCTTAAGATATTCTGCATCTGATTCGTAAATTCGCTCTGAGTTTCAGCAGAAGTCCACCATTTCATAAACTCCCAGGACGCTTCTTTATTTCTGACACCCTTAAGCATCATTACCGCCGTTCCTTTTGCGGTAATCGAATTGTTTATATTTCCGTTTTCATCCATAGTACCGGGCACGGAGGTCATAATCCAATCCCCGCGTATTTCCGGTGCAAAAAGCGAAAGCTGATTATAAACGGTATAATCCTGAATGCCTATCGGTATTTCACCCGAACGGAAACGGTTATAGAAATCGTAATCAGTCGGCAGATTATAAAGAGTAAAATATTCAGTAAGCTTCTGAAAACATTGTATTGCAACCTTAGAATCAAGGTTTGTTCTGGCGCCGTCGTCAAGATACAACGGTGTATTACGCTGATACATAAGCATTAGAAGGGCATTTAAGTCATGAGGAATACCCACAGACATATTCTTCTTCTGAAGCTCAGGGATTATGGTTTCAAGTTCATCCCAGGTTTTCGGTATTTCAAGATTCATTTCTTCAAAAATATCGGTTCTTACAAACATCATGCTGAAGGTCTGTGTTTCCGGCAGTGCATAAGTCCCGCCGTTAAACTGATACGGCACCACGGCGCTTTCATGAAAGCGTTTTATCACTTCACCGTAATCGTCAAACTGCTTTAAATCCTCAACCGCATGCCTTACGGCATAGTCTATCGGATTTTCGATAGAGCTCGTGCTGTCCACCGCATTTGAGATTGAGACATCAGGGCCTTTACCTGTAAGCACCGACGGCAGCAAAGTACCCTCGCCAACCAGCTGAAGATTCACCCTTATTCCGTACTGAGGCGTAAATGTACCGTCTATGAGCTGACGTATAACAGAATACTGGTCGCGTCCGGTCGAAAGCCATACTGTTATAGCATCAGAATCAAGATTGTCCTTCTCACTTCCGAGCGCGCTGTAATCCACAACAAACGATGCTAAAAATGCCTTGAAACCGAACGCAAGATTGTCAAAAAAGCCGCCGTCTGCCTCCGGTATTTCCCCATCAGCCGGAATTATCGCAAAATAATCAAGCGACAGCGGCTGCTGTGACGTTGAAAGTATCCAAGAACCAAGAGAGGAAATGTTATCTTTAAACTGCGTGAAAAGTCCTCCAATAGTATCCGGATCATCCGTCATCTTTTCAAGCAGAAAAACAAGCTGATCAAGTGTAGTTACGCTCTCACCCCGCGCTCCTGTGGCTTCAACCATCATTTCCGAAATGCTTTTAAGTTCCTGTGCCTGTGACTTCATTCTCTCAAGCGTTTCTGGGATAATCTCTTCAAAATTGTATTCGCGATAACTGTCCGGCGTCGTCCCGGTAATCATCAGTATTTCACGATAGCACTCGTTAAGACCGTCGACTACACGATCTACCCTTGTCAGCATTTCACCCATGCTGCCGAGTACTACCTCAAGGGCTATCGTATATTCCTTCCCCGCCTCAAAATAAAAAAGGTAATCTCCGTTTTCCTCATCGCCGAGGGCCTTAACCTGCCAATCACCGTTGTAATCAAACTTTAAGCTTTCCGCTTCCTTAAAAGGCACACTGCCGTCAATAGTAAGCTTTCTGCTGACATACTTACCCGACGAAAAATTCTGCCGAAATCTCGGGGCTATTTTATATAGCCCGCTTTCTTCAACCTTAAGTTTCCACGAGACCCATGCTCCGGCGTTCTGCCAGTTGCTGCCGCCCATTGAATTAAGCTTTACAAGGAATATATCCTGAGGTTGAGTTGCTGCCGAGCTGCGATCGTTTTGTGGGAAAATACTGCGCGAAGACTTTTCAAACATATCTTCGGCCTGCAAATATTTAATATCACCGACAGCGGGCTTGTACCCCTTGCTTTGATATTCCGCCTTTATTTCAGAATAAGTTTTTACATCCGAAGTATTGCAAAGCTTCAAGCTCTCAATAAGCATCGGTTCACGATCTGAGGTAAACCTTATTACATGCCTTCCCTCGGTAAGATAAAATTCAAGCGGTTCCCCGGCATATCCGGTCGAATCCTCCAACAGGCTTTCAGTCCATTCCCTGACCTCCTCCTCTGCCGGACGTATATCATTTCCGTCGGAGTCGGTACGCTTTTCACCGTATACCTCTTTCCATACTCTGTGAAAAGTAAGATACTGGGCTTCTTCAAAAGGAGCCTTTCCGTCTATCATAAGACTGCGGTTTATATCGCCGCCCTTGCCCTCATAGGGGTAATATTTTAAAGATATATTATATAATCCGGTTTCCGGAACGGTAAAGGTCCATTCGGCATAACCCTCTTCACTTGTTAAAACCGCCTGCCCTTTCGCACCGGCATAATCGTTAAGAAGCTCTGTATCACTGCTTCCGCCAGAATAGTTCTCAGAAGAAATCAAAACTTCACTATCCGGATGTGATGCGTCAGAATATCCTGAGATCGGAAGAGCACACGTCTGAACTCCAGTCACTGCATGAATCTCGTAT
>USHL01000125.1 GCA_900554525.1 uncultured Oscillospiraceae bacterium
GATTTTTACACGAGAGAAGCAGGTGTAAGAAAGCTTGAAAGAAACATTGCCTCGCTCTGCCGAAAGGCCGCAAAGCAAATAGCCGAGTATGAGGCAGAAAAGGTATCGATAAAAGAGAGCGACATCGAAAAGCTGCTTGGGCATAAACGCTATAAGCCCGACCTTATACCTGAAAACGATTCGGTGGGAATAATCAACGGTCTTGCCTGGACCGCGGTCGGCGGAGAGATTATGCAGCTTGAAATCGCTTATATGGCAGGTACCGGAAAGGTAGAGCTTACCGGTTCACTCGGCGATGTGATGAAAGAATCAGCTGTGGCGGCGGTAAGCTATGTACGTTCAAATGCCGAAAGGCTTGGCATCAATCCGAATTTTTACAAAGAATATGACATCCATATCCACGCCACCGAGGCCGCCGTGCCTAAGGACGGACCTTCTGCCGGAGTGACAATCACTACGGGTTTGGTTTCTGCACTGACCGGAAAGCCGGTAAAGCGAGATATAGCAATGACAGGAGAAGTAACGATACGCGGAAGGGTTCTCCCGATTGGAGGACTGCGTGAAAAATCTATGGCGGCATATGCCGGAGGAGTAAAGACGGTATTTATTCCAAAGGATAATGTTGCCGATCTCGACGATGTAGATGATACTGTCAAAAAAAATGTCAGCTTTATTCCGGTGTCTGATGTTGACGAAATCATAAGCCATGCACTTGTAATAAATAAGGAAGCTCCGGCTAATAATATGGTATACGGCAATATACTCTCTGCGGCTGCTGCGGGCGGTGTAAGGCGATGAATTACAGCAATGCCGTTTTTGAAAAGGCTTTTGCAACAGCAGCACAGCTTACAGATTCCGACCTGCCTGAAATATGCTTTTCAGGCAGGTCAAACGTGGGAAAATCCTCGCTGATAAATAAAGTTCTCGGACGTAAATCAATAGCAAGGGTAAGCTCAAAGCCGGGCAAAACCGTAACGGTAAATTTCTATCGTGTCGGAGATATACGCCTTGTTGATCTTCCGGGATACGGTTATGCCAAGGTACCGTTTTCTGAAAAAACCAGATGGTCAGAGCTTATGGAAACCTATTTCGGCAGCGGACGTAATATTAAAATGGCTTTTCAGCTGATAGATATGCGTCATCCGGCCACCGAATTTGACATTTCAATGCTTGACTTTTTAAGTCAGACACATATACCTTATACAGTAGTGCTTACCAAGGCCGATAAGCTCAATAAAGCAGAAACCGAAGCGCGTCTCTCCTTGATAAAGGATGAGCTTAAAGCTTTTACGGGCGAAACCGAAATAATCCCATTTTCTGTTAACTCATCGGATTCTGCCAAAAGGATACGTGAAATTATTGAGAATGTAATTTAATATATATTGACAATTAAGGCAGCCGATGATATAATCATTTTGATAAAGGCTATGATAAAGAGAAGTAATACCGCTTAAGGTGCCAAGAGAGCCGCCGCTTTGGTGTGAGTGCGGCCGCCCGGCTGTATGAATAACACTTTGGAGCCGCAATCCGAACGCTTCGGTAAGTAGGTGCGACGTGTTTGATGCGTTAAATCAAATCAACTGTTCGGTTGTAAAGCGACCCTTTACGGGTAAATTAGGTGGCACCGCGGATAGCGTCTATTCGTCCTAATAATTAGGATAATAGACGCTTTTTTATATTTTAGGAGTGTGCTTTATGAAACATACAGACATTATTGAAATTTTTACAGATCCGTCTTTTATCGGTAAACAGGCCGTAGTGTGCGGATGGGTGAGAACCTCACGGGATTCAAAGACAATGGCATTTATCGAGCTTAACGACGGTACCAGCCTTAAGCACATGCAGATTGTTATAGATAAATCAAAATTCAATGATATTTCTGAATATATGAAGCTCGGAACCTCTCTCAGCGTATGCGGCAAAGTGGTCAAATCGGCGGTTGCTTCCGATTCTGTCGAGATAAATGCAGAAGAAATATCAGTGCTCGGTGAATGTCCCGCAGAATATCCGCTGCAAAAAAAGCGCCACACTCTTGAATATCTGCGCACAATTCCGCATCTGAGAGTCCGTACCAACACATTCAATGCCGTTTTCAGAGTACGCTCTGTAATATCAGCCTGCATACATGAGTTTTTTCAGGCACGGCATTTTGTTTATATCCATACCCCGCTTATAACTGCCAGCGACTGCGAAGGAGCCGGCGAAATGTTTAAGGTTACCACCATAGGCTACAGCAACGACTACAAATCCGAAGAGGAATATTATGCAAATGACTTTTTCGGATGCAAGGCATCGCTGAGTGTTTCCGGTCAGCTTGAGGGCGAGGTTGCCGCAATGGGTCTCGGAAAGATTTATACCTTCGGTCCGAGCTTCAGGGCGGAAAAAAGCAATACACCGCGTCATGTGGCGGAATTCTGGCATGTTGAGCCGGAGGTTGCATTTGCCGAACTGCCGGATATTATCGAAATTGCCGAAGCGCTTATAAAGCATATAATTAATACAGTCCTTGAAAAATGCGGTGAAGAGCTGCGTTTCTTTGACGCGCATTTTGAAAAAGGCTTGATTGAAAAGCTGAAAAATGTAGTATCACATAATTTTGCGGTAATGACATATACCGAAGCGGTAGAACGTCTAAAAGCCTCCGGACGGGATTTTCAGTATCCTGTTGAATGGGGAAGTGATCTTATGACCGAGCATGAGCGCTATATTTCCGAGGAAATATGCCAAAAACCGGTTTTTCTTACCGATTATCCCAAAGAAATTAAATCGTTTTATATGAAACAAAACCCTGACGGTAAAACTGTTGCAGCTACCGATCTGTTGGTGCCAGGTGTAGGCGAAATAATCGGCTGCAGCGAGCGTGAAGCCGATCTCGACAAGCTGCTTGAAGCCATGAAAACACGGGGGATGTCTCTTGACGAGTACGGGCATTATATTGCTTTGCGCCGTTTCGGATCAGTTCCTCACAGCGGTTTCGGTCTCGGTCTTGAGCGCATAATTATGTACGTCACAGGTATTTCAAACATCCGTGACGTGATTCTCTATCCGCGCACTGTGGGCAATATATCCTAAGGCTGCGCAAAAGGAGTTTTATATGGAAAAATACACTTCAAAGCTTAATGAATTTGAAACACAAAACGCAATCGCGCTGGTAAAGGATAAATTCGCATCTGAGCTCTGTGATTCACTTGATCTTTCAAGGGTCTCGGCTCCGCTTTTTGTAAAAAAGGGAAGCGGTCTCAACGATGATCTTAACGGTATTGAACGTCCTGTATGGTTCGACATCAAAGAAACCGGAGAGGTCGCCGAAGTGGTTCACAGCCTGGCCAAGTGGAAGCGTATGGCACTTATGCGGTACGGTTTCCCGCTACATACCGGACTTTACACCGATATGAATGCCATCAGGCGCGACGAAGAGTGTGACAATATTCACTCTATATACGTTGACCAATGGGATTGGGAAAAGGTTATATCTGCCGAAGACCGTACCGAAGAATATCTTAAAGCGACGGTACGCAGCATATACGGCGCCATTCTTCGCACCGCGAAGACAATATTCAAAAAATATCCTCAGCTTGAATGTTATCTTCCCAATTCGATAACCTTTATAACTACTTATGAGCTTGAGGAGAAATATCCTGAACTTACGCCGAAAGAACGTGAAAACGCGGCGGCCGAGGAATACGGAGCCGTCTTCATAATGCAGATAGGCGGCAGGTTGAAAAACGGTCAAAAGCATGACGGACGCGCTCCGGATTATGATGACTGGAAGCTTAACGGCGACATTGTGGTATATAACCGCGTAATTGACTCTTCCTTTGAGCTTTCTTCAATGGGTATACGTGTGGACCGCAGCAGTCTGGTAGCACAGCTGACAGCGGAAAACGCTTTGGATCGGCTGAATTATGAATTTCACAAGCTTTTGATGAACGGAGCATTACCTCTTACAATCGGCGGAGGAATAGGGCAGTCACGTCTTTGTATGCTGCTGCTTCATAAAGCTCATATCGGGGAAGTTCAGGTTTCGATATGGCCGGAAAAAGAAATTAAAAAATGTAAATCCGAGGGTATTATCTTACTGTAAGCAAATACTTCTTGGATTTGAGGAGTATTTTGTGAAAAAAAGATATTTTATTTTGATTTTTTGCCTTGTTTTTGACTTTTTTGCTGCTGTAGCTTCATTTGCACTTTCATTTGTGATAATCGGTAACCAATATTTTGAAAAAGGAAAAGATCTATTCCTTTTTTCTATCGTTGTTTGGCCGCTTTTACTTATACTTTTATTTTATATTTTTAAAATATACAGCATACTTTGGCGATTTTCAAGGTTTTCCGAATATCTGCGAATGTTTGCGGCAGCTGCTGTTTCAATATGTGCGCTGTTTGTTTCTCAAATGGCCGTGTTCAGCAAATGCTACAGTCTTGATTTATATTTTGTAACGCTGTTCTTGACCTGCCTGCTGATGATGTTTTGCAGAATCTGTCTTAAAAAAATAATACTTGATGCTCCTGATAGAAATGCAAAGAGGCCGGCAACGCTTTCGGGCAATATTATGATTATAGGTGCAGGCTCTGCTGCTGCTGCCGTTATCAATGAAATCAGTAGCAATATCTGTTTTTCGGACTGCAAAATTAAATGCGCAATAGATGATGATCCGACTAAAACAGGAAGTTACATTTCGGGAGTTCGTATTGTCGGAAACCGCAATACTATTATAGAATCGGCAGAAAAATATAATATTTCTGTTATCCTTTTTGCGATAGCAAACTGCACCAATGAACAAAAATACGAAATATTGAATATATGCCAGCAAACAAACTGTGAATTGAAAATTATCCCGTCGCTTTATCAGCTTATAGATAATGACAGTGTTGATATATCCTCGCGAATACGCAAAGTGGAAATTGAAGATTTGCTTGGCAGAGATCCACTGACTTTTGATATCGAAAAACTTATGAATTATGTCTCCGGTAAAACCGTAC
>USHL01000126.1 GCA_900554525.1 uncultured Oscillospiraceae bacterium
ATTGTGCTTTTTATTCTGTTTAGCTTAAATTTTTCTTGCTTCTCCCTCTTGACTTATTACCATTGGACTTTATTATGTTTTTTCTGTATTCAGTGTATCGGTACTGATTTCTTTCATGGCTTTTTTGAATTGGAAGAAGAAGAAAACCGCTGTAAATACCACCGCGATAAAATCGGCGACAGGTTCTGCCATATATACCGCCGTGGTTTTATCGCTTGAAAAGATAAGCGGCATTATATAGATAAGAGGAATAAGAAGGATAAACTTTCTCATAACCGCCACTAAAATGGAAGCCTTGGCATTTCCGAGAGATATAAAGGTCATCTGGCAGGCAATCTGGATACCGAAAATCAACAGACAGGCCATATATATTCTCAGTGCGGGACCGGTAAATTCCTGAAGCTTCTCCGAGCTTGTAAACATAGCGGCAAAGACTTTTGGAAAAAGCATTACCAGCGCCCATAGGAGTGTGGAATAAGCAAGACTTGACTTGAGCAGTAATCGGAACGCGGCTTTTACACGGCTCGGATTACGGGCTCCGTAGTTATAGCTTATAATTGGCTGAGCTCCCTGACCGAGGCCCTGCAGCGGCAGCATAGCAAACTGCATCACGCTGGTCAGGATGGTCATAGCACCTACGGCAATATCGCCGCCGTATCTTTGCAGCGATGAGTTGAAGCATATTGAGATGATACTTTCGCTTGACTGCATAACAAAGTTGGAAAGTCCGAGAGCTATGCAGGAAGTAACTATTTTCGGACTGAACCGCATAGTTTTCAGCTTCAGTCTGAGATCGGTCTTTTTACCGCAGAGAAAAATCAGGACCCATACGCATGACAGAGCCTGTGATATTATGGTTGCCAGTGCGGCGCCCTTTACGCCCATATTTAACCCGTATATGAAAATAGGGTCGAGTATTATATTGGCAACCGCGCCTATCAGTACCGAGAGCATTCCGGTTTTTGCGAAGCCCTGTGCGGTAATAAAGGCGTTCATTCCGAGTGTGAGCTGTACGAAAATAGTTCCGACGGCGTAAATATTCATATAATCGACGCCGTACTGAACGGTATTTCCGCTGGCGCCGAAGGCCATAAGAAAATCACGGTTCCAGATGAGCAGTACCGCAGTCAGTATGACTGAAATGATAATCTGCAGAACAAAACAGTTGCCGAGCGACCTTTCGGCCGATTCGCGGTCGCCCTTGCCCATAAAAATGGAGGCGCGGGGCGCGCCGCCGAAAGCGGCGAAGGCAGAAAAGGCCGAAACTATCATAATCAGCGGCATGCATACACCGACGCCGGTCAGCGCCGCTTCGCCTGTTTCGGGAATGTGACCGATGTAAATACGGTCTACGATGTTGTAAAGCATATTTATTATCTGCGCTGTTACCGTAGGAAGCGCCAGCTTTAAAAGAAGCTTTCCTATAGGCTCGCTTGCCAGAAAGTTTTTTTGCTCGCTCATGTTATTTTCTCCTTCCCGTGTTTTCTGCAATTTGCTGGTTGAAGCGCGTGAATTCTTCTATTTCTTTTTCGGTAAAGCCCTCAAATATCCGTTCGCGGAAGGCTTGTCTTACAGCATCGATTTCGGCTGTGATCGGCGCCGATTTTTCGGTAAGGATAAGGTGTATTTTCCGTCGGTCTGCGGTATCCTGACGGCGTTTTATAAGGGATTTCCCGATAAGGCTTTCCACGGCTTTTGATATATTGCTTTTGGAGAGCATTCTGAATTCCGCGATGTCGGCCGCCGTATCTTTTTCGGCGTTATTGTAAAGAAAGCTGATGATCGTCGCTTCTATCGGCGTCAATTCATAACGCTCACAGACAGGTTTAAGCATACCGTCGTACATTCTTACGATCTTTCGGATATTTGTCAGAAAAATGTTTGTTTTCTGCATTTTAGCATCTCCTGCGGGAATATTGTTCTATTTATAACAGTTGTTACAACTAACTATTTTACTCTTATCTCAGCAGCAGTCAAGAGGTATTGTAATTATTCACATTTATTTTACATTTTAAGCTATGGACATATAAGGGAAAAATTGAAATTCTGTGCTCTTTTTGATATAATATTTTCAGTAAAAGCGTATCAGTCTTTTGAAATCGGCTGTTTTTTGAATATTAAAAGAGCTTTTCTGTCAGCCGCGGCTTAAAGTTTGGTATACTTCAAAGGCATAGGCAACAATAAATAATAAGTATTAGACTTTATATTTGAACCGATATAAAATAACACAGAAAGGAAAAGGTGAATCTTAATGAAGTATTCGGATTATAAGGAGTTTGAAAAGGCGAATGTATTCGGCATAGGATTCCCGAATGAGGCATATGAGGAGTTTTTTACGGGCAGTTCCTTTTTAAAGCCGTTAGAAGAAAAGTAAGAACGTATACGGAAGGAAACATAATATGGGTAAAAATGTTTTAGTTATATCCTCAAGCCTTAGAAAGAACAGTAATTCGGAGGCATTGGCAGCGGCGTTTGCAAAGGGAGCGCGAGATGCCGGAAACAGTGTAAAGGAAATCACTCTGCGCGGAAAGGAAATTAAATTCTGCAACGGCTGTCTTTCCTGTCAGAAAACCGGAAGATGCACAATAAATGATGACGCGGCGGATATTGTCGGAGAGATGCGCGCCGCGCAGGTTATTGCTTTTGCAACTCCGATTTATTATTACGGAATAAGCGGGCAGCTTAAAACGCTGCTTGACCGTGCAAATCCGCTTTACGGTTCCGATTACCGTTTTGAGGACATATATCTTCTTTCGGCGGCGGCAGATGATGAGAAAGATACCGACAGCCGAGCCGTCACCGCACTTGAAGGCTGGATTGACTGCTTTGAAAGGGCAAAGCTTGCGGGAACTGTTTTTGCCGGAGGCGTGAACGAAGCCGGTGATATAAAAGGACATACGTCGATAGACCGTGCTTATAAAATGGGGCGCGGGATCTGATAAAAAACATAAAAATTATTTTTGGGAGGTTTTAAAATGTTAGGTGAATTTACTTTCTGTAATCCGACAAGACTTCATTTCGGAAAACAGGCGCTTGAAGGACTGCGCGAAGAGCTCGGGCAATACGGTCAGAACGTATTGCTTTGCTACGGCGGGGGCTCCGTGAAGAAAAACGGGATTTATGATAAGGTAATTGCAATACTTAAGGAATGCGGTAAAACCGTTACCGAGGACGCCGGAGTAATGCCTAATCCTACCGTTGAGAAGCTTTATGAGGGCTGTAAAATCGCAAGAGACTGCAAGGCGGATTTGATTCTTGCGGTTGGCGGCGGCTCGGTCTGCGATTATGCAAAAGCGGTTTCGGTATCCGCTTACTGTGAGGAGGATCCGTGGGATAAGTATTATCTGCGCATGGAGGACGTATCCTGCCGTATTATTCCGGTGGGATGTGTGCTCACGATGGTGGGAACCGGTTCGGAAATGAACGGAGGCGCCGTTATTACCAACCATGATCAGAAGCTGAAGATCGGTCATGTGTTCGGTGAAAATGTTTTCCCGAAGTTTGCCGTTCTTAATCCGGAATATACCTATACACTGCCTAAATATCAGATGATTGCCGGATTTTATGATATTATGTCTCACATTATGGAGCAATATTTTTCGGGGGAGGATGACAATACTTCCGATTATATTGCAGAAGGGCTGATGCGTTCCCTGATACATTCATCGCGTATTGCAGTTGAGAACCCTCAGGATTATGAAGCGCGCAGCAATATTATGTGGATTGCCACCTGGGCGCTTAACACACTTATCGCAAAAGGCAAAACCACCGATTGGATGGTGCATATGATCGGTCAGGCGGTGGGCGCTTATACCGACGCTACTCACGGTATGACGCTTTCCGCGGTTTCAATGGCTTATTACCGCAGTATCTGCCGGTACGGTCTGAAAAAATTTGCGCGATTTGCGACGAATGTATGGGATGTAACTGCCGACGGAAAGACCGAGGAGCAAATTGCCGCCGAGGGACTTAACAGTATGGAAGGCTGGATGCGGGAGCTTGGTCTTGTCATGAGCCTGAAAGAATTAGGCGTAACCGATAATATGCTTGACGGTATTGTGAAGGCCACCATCATAATGGAAGGCGGATATAAGATACTTTCTTCGGAGGATATATTGGAAATTCTAAAAGAAAGTATGAAATAAAAATTGGTACAGAACCGTAAAAAAGTGCAGCCGAAGCCTCGGCTGCACTTTTTCTCCGGAAACCCGGTTTAGGCATATATAATCTTATTTGCAAATACTTTTTCAAATTCTTCCGTGGGCTTACTCTCGGTAATTATATAATCTATATCGTTTATATGACAGAGGTTGTGAGAGTACTTTTTGCCGAATTTTTTGCCGGCACAGAGAAGCACATTGACTTTTGACTGCTTTATCATATGCTGTCTTATGTGGTTTTCTTCGATGGAAAAATCGGTCAGCCAGCCGTCGGCGTTTACCCCGCGGCAGGAAAAGAAGCAGATATCAGAGTTGTAAGATGATATTATGCGCTGTGCGTCTTCTCCGACGAGCGAAAGACAGGAGGAAATTAACCTTCCGCCGGTTGACTGAGCTGTTATGCCGTATTCGCTCGCCTTTACAAGTGCTTTTATGCCGCTTGTCAAAAGAGTAAGACGGGATTTGGAGCTTAAAAACGGAATTATGCCGTAGGCGGTGGAGGAAGCGTCGCTCATAATAAGATCTCCGTCATTTACAAGTTCGGAAGCCTTTTTTGCTATGATTATTTTAGCGTCCGACTGCTCAAGCTCCCTTATCATAAACGGGATATGCATAGCCGAGCTGCTGTTTTCTTCAAGCAGGGCGCCGCCGTGGGTGCGCCGTATCAGCGATTGCTTTTCCAGCGATGAAAGGTCTCTGCGTATGGACGGCTCACTGGCGTACAGCCGTTTTGCCAGTTCCTTTACAGTTACCGTTTTTTCTTTTAATATTATTTCTAAAATTTCTTTTTCACGTTCTTTGTTCAT
>USHL01000127.1 GCA_900554525.1 uncultured Oscillospiraceae bacterium
AAATGCCGAACAGCGAAACAAAAGCAAGAGTAGAGTCAAGGCTGGCGGAGGAGAATAACCGCATATACGGAATGCTCACACATACCTGCCCGATTGAATATCTGCCTACCGAAATGTTTATGTCTACAAGACAAAACGCAGCGGTGAAAAGGAAGCCGCGAAAGGCAAAATCTAAAAAGCTCTTTAAGCCTGATATTGACCGCTCTACTGAAATTTGGCTCGGTGAGCTTGAGAAGAAGCTTGATTATAACATATGGTTTTGCGGTCATTATCACATTGATAAGCAGTTAGACAAGATAAATATGCTTTGCAACGATATACGGCCTTTGCATTTAGAGCCGTCAGGTGACGAGAAATGATAGCTTTTTTGAGTCCCGCTCTTATATTTTTTTCTGTGGTAATTATAGGATTGTTTTTAGGACATATAAAAATACGTTCAATTTCTTTGGATGTATCAGCCGTACTTATTGCGGCGATTGCGACAGGCTTTTTACTTTCGAATTATTGTCCAGCAGTTTTTGACGCTGAATTTAAAGTTGCGATGTCTCAGTATTCAAAATTAGGGACCTCGTTGTTCGTATCGGTAATCGGTGTAAGTGCGGGAGCTTCCGTTCAGAGGGGAAATATTAAAAAAGCTTTAATATGCCTTGCAGCAGGAGCGTCAACGGTGTTTGTCGGCTTTGTTACCGCTGCTGTCATAAGAGTTTTTGATAGGTATGCCGATATATCGCTTTTACTGGGAATATTATGCGGCGCATTGACAAGCACACCCGGACTTGCCTGCGTATGTGATATGCGAAATATTGATCCGTCGGTCGCCTCCGCGGGATACGGTGCGTCATATCTGTTTGGTGTTATAGGCGTAGTTTTATTTGTTCAGGTGTTTTTGCGGAAAGCTGAAAAACCACAAAACGCAAAAGTGGTTCTTGGTGGTTTAAAAAATTGCGGAACAGATGGTTTGGCTATAATCGCCGCTACAGCAGTTATCGGGACGGCTTTAGGCGGCTTAAAAATTCCGATTCTAAAGAATTCTGTTGGGACAGCGGGAGGAATATTGATTGCAGGAATAATATGCGGTATCCTTGCAGATAAGTTTTTGAATTTGAAAAAGGGCATAAACAGTTTGGCTGTATATCGCAATTTTGGGTTGATGCTTTTCTTTGTCGGCAACGGTATATCGGCGGGGGAAAAGCTAAATATGCTGTCGGATGTTAAGTGGTTTGCTTACGGAGCGCTTATAACGGTTAGCTGTATACTTGTCGGAAACGTTTTGGGCTGTTTTATTTTCAAAAAAAACACGGTGGCAAGATTATCCATAATAGCGGGAGGTATGACAAGCACTCCCGCTTACGGAGTGATTTTAAGAAAAACCGAAAATATTGATACAACGGTATACAGTTTTACATATTTAGGAGCATTGTGCGGAGTGGTATTTGGATTATGCATATTAAATATGGTAAGATTTATCATTTAACACACTTCTTAATAATGTAGAATTCAGAAAGGTTAAACCTGCTGATTATAAGCTTTTCCAAGTTGCAGATTTAGTATGCACATTGGAGTTGTTAAGTGAAAAAATGACAACCTCCTCCTTTACACACTCCGAATTGGAATTTTTCCATTCAGCAAGAGATTTTAAAAAGAATTATTATAGATGTATATCTCAAAAACACATATAAAAAAGCACCCTGCTTGCATCCCATTACGGATACAGGCGGGGTGTTTGGTTTTATGGACTGATTATTGTACTACCTAATTTCTTTCGCAAAAGTCTGCAGGGACTTGGAACCAACGATAACTCTTGACCGGATGTAAATCATCGTCCACATCGCAACAGTCAACAAGAACAATCGGTGATCCTGCGGATAAAGCCGTGTGCACATCCGCAAGATCATAACTTACAGACGGGAAGCCATAATCATCAAGTATTTCTTCAATCTGTTGTAAAACAGGTTTTGAGGTATGAATGATATAGCACTCATCTGTTATTAGCTCCAGATAGTTCTGCGGGCTAAAGATGTTATTGCTTTTAATACAGCCTACATCTCGTTTTAATTCTTTAGATATATCCTCAGCAATGGTGTCGTACTTTTTAGAAAGCTTGTGCCATCTGCTAATAACAATAAAGGAGTAAACGAGTCCTGCGGCCAATAGCAACTCTAATATAATATCCAACATTGTTTTTACCCCCTTATGATGCTTTTTGCCTAAGAATTTGCTGTGCGATTTCATCTTCGGTAATTTCCTTTGAGTGATAAATCTTATCGCAGAAAGGCTCAAGGGTTTCACCGCACGGTCTGTCTTTGTCCAAAAGGATACCTGTAACAGTTGCCTTATATTTCGCCATAGTGTTGCGGAATTTTTCGGCAAATTCATCGCTTATCCGGCATTCACCGTCAGTAATGATGGTAATGTCGGCATTTTCATATCCTTTTTCCATAAGGTTAATAGCTTCGCTCAGGGGTGCCTCAAAGTCTGTACCGCCGCCAAAGAACTGTTCCGCAGCGCGGATTACATCATTTGATGTATAATGTCCCGGCTCGAAAAGGTCGGTTTTAACATCGTCTTCTGATGCGAAGTGTACCATAGCGAACTTGCGTTTATCCTTTGCGGCAATATCCAGCAATGCGAGTGCAAAGGCTTTTGCCCACGCCTGTACTTCACGGGTACTCCAGCTTTCATCGACAAGAACAATCATATCGCCCTTGCCTTTTATAATCTCGGTTCGCTTGCGGTATTGCATTAGCCGCTTTTGCTCATACTTTCGCATAAACAGTATTTCGGTTTCGGGTGTGCCTAAGAGAGCAAGCTCTGAGGACAGACAGTTGTTAATGTCGTTACCGGTTGTAAGGTCGTATTTTTCGCCTCTGCCGTAAGCAAAGCCGTTTTTACGCTTATCGGTAATCAGTTCCTTGTATTTGCCCAAAGACCTTGCAATCCGTAAAAGCTCCTCGCTGTTTTTTACATGCGCTATCAGTTCCTTATTTGCGGGAATGTTTTTCATTTCGCCGGAATCGGTACCCCAAGCCGTCATAATACAGTTTACTTCTACCGTTCGTTCTACTGCTGTTTCGAGAGCATCGTTAATAGCCTTACCGATACTTTGAACATAGCAGAGAGCGTCCTCCGTTAGTTTTTCCTCAAGATTTCCGACCTGCTGTAATTTTTGATGGATACGCTCATAAAGCGGCAGTAATTTATCAGGAGTATTTTTTTGAGGGTTAGCCTTATTTAGCTGTATCTGCTCGGCAATATATCTTATCTGCTTGTTCAGTTGCTCGATAACACAAATATAATGAATCTTTGCTTGAAACGGTTTACTTTCCAATAACTCACTGAGCTTCTTTGCAAAGGTAGAAGCCGCCTCGTATGAGGTAAGCTCCTTATCCTCGCAAAGCATTTTAAGGGTATCAAAGCGGTCATCGGTCAAAATGCTGTCCAAAATCGGCTTATTAAAATACCTTTCGCGCAGTTTTACAGAGTGGGCATCTTTCTTCCTTATAACAGGCGAAAATAACGCTGCAAAAAGGTCTGAAGCCAAATTTTCGGCATTTACGGGGTATTCCTGCCGCTCGGTGCCAAAATAGACATCTTCAAAAGAAAGACTTTGATATATAAGGTCTGTAAGCTTAGTGGTTGTCAGCAATCGCTCGGAGGCGGGTGTTGAACAACCGAGCAGAAGCTTTGTAAGCCATTTATCCGCCTTGGATAAATCGGTAAAATAATTAAATTTGTTTTCCTTTCGCATAAATTTCCTCCGTTGTTTATAAAAGTATTGTTTGGTGTACCTACGAGCAGATTTAACTCTGCCCGTGGGATTTTTTATCTGTTATCGGAGAATAATGTTAGAAAGGAAGATCGTCATTGCTGTCTACAAAGCCCTCTGTAGTATTGGGGAATACCGGAGTAAATCCGCCGACAGATTCAGCCGCAGGAGGATTGCCACCGTTATTGCCGTTATTATTGTTCTGCCTGTTGCCTGCACTTTCACAGAAATGAGCACGGTCAACCTTGATTTCGTAAGCGGTGCGGTTATTACCGTCTCTGTCCGTGTATTTTCGGGTTTCGAGACTACCCTCAACTATTATCAGTTTGCCTTTACGGAAATTATTGCAGATGAACTCTGCTGTGCCTCGCCAGGCAACGAAGTTGAGAAAATCGGTAGGATATTCGTCAGCAACTTTATAATTTCTCTGTACTGCCAAGGTGAAGCCAACAACGGGTATTCCATTCTGTGTAGTGCGGAGTTCGGGGTCTGCGGTGAGTCTTCCTGTAAAATTACAACTGTTCAACATAAAAATTCATGTCCTTTCTGTTTTAAGAATTAGTTTTCATCGCTTTAAGCTCTGCAAGGGGCAGATATGTAAAGGGCGTCTGATTGTGTACTTCACGGTTGATAGTCTCTGCCGAATCAAGCATACCCTCAATAGAGGACACAGCTGGATCGGTTTCGGATATTTGAGCCTTCAGTTCTTCTGCGCCTTCATATACCGCAACAATGTTATTGCGGAAGCTGAGCAGAGCCTTGTTTTTATCCTGTTCAGCATCAAAGGCTTTTCGCAGCTCGTGTGCTTTTGCGAGGAGTGCGTCCAGCTTATCTCCAAGCGGGTTAGTAACCAGCTTTTCAATAGTTTCCTGTACGCTTGCATATTCCTCCGGCTTATTCCAAAGATAATTGACAAGAGCCATTAAATCCGCAGGAATAACCGTATCTCTGCCGTTAAGCCAAGCCTCAGCTTTTACCACCGGGGCAAAGTTGAAGTAGGTGCGGTCGGAGACTGAAATTTCCTTGCGGCGGAGTTCGCAGAGAATGTTATCTGCAATTTCGTAAATGCTGTTCGGAACGATAACTGCTGCAACTTCATTCTGCATCTGACGGAGCTCGTCCAGCGTGAAGGTTGTGCCGATATAACAGTCGGTGCCGTTCTGCT
>USHL01000128.1 GCA_900554525.1 uncultured Oscillospiraceae bacterium
CATTGCTTCAGCTCCGTTTCACAAAATGCGCGCAATATATTAAGCCCGACCGTTCCGCTTTTTTCAGGGTGGAACTGACAGCCGTAAATATTGCCGTTGGCCGCCGCCGCGGTAATTTCCGCGCCGTATTCGGTAACTGCCGTAACGCTGTCCGCACAGTCGGCAGCAAAAAAGGAATGTACGAAATATACGAAATCCCCGTTCTTTATGTATTTAAAAATCGGGCTTTCACCTTTCAATTCAAGCGCGTTCCAGCCGATATGCGGAATTTTACAGCTTTCGGGAACAACGCCCTTCATCGGGACTATATTTCCCTTTATCAGCCCAAGCCCCTTATATTCTCCGAACTCATAGCTTTTATCAAACAGAAGCTGCATACCGAGGCATATGCCCAAAAGCGGCTTGCCGCCGGCTGCTTCTTCCTTTATCACCTTATCAAGCCCGGTTTTTCTGAGCTTTTCAGCCGCGTCCCCGAATGCTCCCACTCCCGGAAGTATCAGCCGTTCGGATTTTTTTATGATTTGCGGGTCAGAGGTCACAACCGCCTCCTCGCCGATGCATTTAAGTGAAGAGCACAGCGAAAAAAGATTTCCTACGCCGTAATCAATAATGCTTAACATTAAAGCACTCCTTTGGTTGAGGGGATTTCATACCTATATGCGTCCTCGATTTTTACCGCCTCCGCCAGACTTCTGGCAAACGACTTGAACGCTCCCTCAATTATATGATGCGAATTACTGCCGCTGAGCTGTTTTATATGCAGAGTCACTCCCGCGTGCCGCACAAATCCAAAGAAAAATTCCTCCGCAAGCTCGGTGTCAAACTCTCCCACTCTCTGCGCCGGAATATCAAGGCCGTAAGCGAGATAAGCCCTGCCCGAAATGTCGGCTGCCGACAGAATAAGCGTCTCGTCCATAGGAAGAATAAAGCTGCCGTATCGCGCGATTCCGCGCATATCGCCGAGCGCCTTTTTAAATGCATCGCCCAGCGCTATACCGATGTCCTCGACCGTGTGGTGATAATCGACCTCGGTATCTCCCTTGCAGGAAAGCGCAATATCAAACCTGCCGTGGCGTGCGAAAAGAGTCAGCATATGGTCCAAAAATCCGCAGCCGCTCGCGATCTCAGATTTTCCGCTGCCGTCTAAATCAAGCGTCAATTTAATATCGGTTTCATTTGTTTTCCGTTTTATTTCTGCTGTTCTCATAACTTCCCTCCGATTATTCCGGCTGTAATTTCAAGGAATTTTTCCATTTCCTCACGGCTTCCGACGGTTATGCGGTTGTAATCCTTTATGCGTTCGATGCCAAAATGCCGCACCAGAACGCCCTTTTCCTTAAGCGCCTCATAAAGCTCATACCCGCCGATATTTTTATGCCTTGCAAAAATAAAATTTGCTTTTGAATCGGTCGTTTCAAAGCCCATTTCCTTAAGCCGCCCGGCGGTATGCTCCCGCGTTTCAATGATTCTGCGGCAGTTTTCGGCATAATAATCGCCGCAGCCAAGCGCCGCTTCCCCGCACAGGAGCGTCAGGCGGTTAATATTATACGGATTGGTCGAATACCGTATCTTTTCAAGGTCGGAAATGATTTTTTTGTCCGCAAAGCCAAAGCCTAAACGCGCGCCCGCCATACTGCGGGATTTTGAAAAGGTCCCGACCACCAAAAGATTATCATATTTTTTTATAAGCGGCAGTGCCGATACCCCGCCGAAATCTATATACGCCTCGTCAATTACTACAACACAGTCGGGATTGGAAGAGATTATTTTTTCCAGTTCCTGCGTTTTAAGGAGAATACCGGTCGGCGCGTTCGGATTAGCTATCACGACTAATTTATTCAGTCCGCAAAAAGCGTTTACGTCAACCTTAAAATCGTTTTTGAGCCGGATAACGTCTGTCTTTATACCGTATAAATCCGCAAAAACACCGTAAAAGCCGTAGGTAATATCCGGAAAAGCCGCGCCGCAAGCGCCGTACGCCATAAAAGCGAAATTTAATGTCTCATCCGAGCCGTTCGATAAAAATACGTTCCCCGGCTCTACGCCGCAGACTTCCGCCATTTTTCGGCGCAAAGCCATGCACTCCGGGTCACTGTAAAGCCTTAAATCCTCTATTTCCCGCCTTGTGACCGCGTCGATCACTTCCTGCGGCGGCGGGTACGGCGACTCGTTTGTATTCAGCTTTATATACTTTTTATCCTGCGGCTGTTCCCCCGGCACATATTCGTCAAGTCCAGACAGTCTTTCATTTAAAAATCTGCTCATTCAGCTTTACCCTCGGTTCTGATAACCGCGCTTCTGGCATGGGCGGCAAGCCCCTCCTTTTCAGCAAAGAAAGCCACCTTTTCAGCCACCTTTTCAAGCGCCGCTTTTGTATAATAGGTATACTGCGATTTCTTGACAAAATCATCTACCGACAGCGGGCTTGAAAACCGCGCCGTACCTGAGGTCGGCAGAGTGTGATTGGGGCCTGCGAAATAATCTCCCAAAGCCTCCGGACAGTAGCGACCCATAAATATACTGCCTGCGTTTTTGATTTTATCGAGATAATCAAACGGATTGTCAACACACAGCTCCAGATGCTCGGGCGCAATTTCATTGGCGACCGCAAACACATCGTCAAGCGCTTCGGCAACGATAATTTTTCCGTTATTTTCTATTGATGCACGGGCAATTTCACTGCGCGGCAACAGCGGGATCTGCCTTTCAAGCTCCTTTGCTGCCGCTTCAGCGAGCTCCGCGCTGTCGGTCACTAAAACCGCACTTGCCATTTTATCGTGCTCTGCCTGCGAAAGCAGATCCGCCGCAACATATTCCGGATTGCTTTTTCCGTCGGCAATAACCAGAATCTCGCTGGGACCTGCTATCATATCTATCGAGACCCTGCCGAACACCTGACGCTTTGCCTCTGCCACAAAGGCGTTGCCGGGGCCTACGATTTTATCTACTTTAGGTACGGTTTCGGTGCCGTAGGCAAGCGCCGCCACCGCCTGCGCGCCGCCGACTTTAAAAATCCGGTCAACGCCTGCGATTTTTGCCGCCGCTAATATTACCGGGTTTACCTTTCCGTCCGCAGACGGAGGTGTAACAATTGAAATTTCCTCACAGCCGGCGATTTTAGCTGGTATGCTGTCCATAAGAACGGTGGACGGGTACGCCGCCGTGCCGCCCGGCACGTAAAGCCCGACTTTTTCAATAGGGGTTATTTTCTGCCCGGTCACAACGCCGTCCTTATCGTTTATTATAAAGCTGTTCCGCACCTGCTTTTCGTGGAAGGCACGGATATTTTCCGCCGCCTCCTTTAAAATTTCAATAAACTCCGGCTCAACCGCAGCAAAAGCCTCTTCTGTTTCTTTCGCTGTAACCTCCAAGGCGGTAAGCTTTGCCTTATCAAATTTCTCACAGTATTCAAAAAGCGCTTTATCTCCGTTCTGTTTTACGTTTTCTATTATTTCCGAAACCGTTCCCGAAACATCTGTTTCGGCACTGCCTCTGGCGAAAATTTCATTTTTATCCACTTCGCCGTATTTCATTATTTTAATCATTGCTTACTTCCACCCTTTTATGAAGCTCTTTTTTTATACTGTCGATTTTTTCTGATTTAAATTTATATGAAGCTTTGTTGCAGATAAGCCGCGCGCTTATAGGGACTATCGTTTCAAACGGTTCAAGATTATTTTCCGAAAGCGTTTTCCCTGTTTCGACTATATCGACTATAACGTCCGAAAGCCCGAGTATCGGCGCCAGTTCTATTGAACCGTTCAGATGGATTATATCTATATCACGGCATTTTTCCGTATAATACTTCCGCGCGATATTAGAAAACTTGGTCGCTACTCTGAGCGTTTTTGAGGTATCGTCGCAAAAATCATTTTTTGCCGCGACTGCCATGCGGCATTTGCCGATATTAAGATCAAGGAGCTCGTAAACATCGGGCTCGTATTCGAGCAGTATATCCTTTCCCGCAACCCCGATATCGGCGGCGCCGCGCTCGACATATATCGCCACATCGGAAGGCTTAACCCAGAAAAAGCGCAATTTGAGTTTACTGTTTTCAAAAATCAGTCTGCGGTTGTTTTCCTTTATCGCCGGGCACTCAAAGCCTGCCGACTCAAACATTGAATAAACCTTTTCGCCCAGTCTGCCCTTAGGCAGCGCTATATTTATATATTCTGTGTCGGCCTGCGCCTTTTCGCTCAGCCGCTCAAGCGTATCAAGATACACCGCGAAGCCTATAGCCCCCGCCGTTCTGCCCATCTTACGCATCAGCTTGTCGTATCTGCCGCCCGAAAGGACACGAGACGAAAGCCCGCTTATATAGCCTTTGAAAACTATTCCGCTGTAATACCCCGCGGTATCAATCATTGAAAAATCTATATTGAGATTTTTTTCAAAACCGTCCGCCGACGCTTTTTCATAAATCTCTGAAAGCTCGGCCGCCGCTTTACGCGAAGCCTCGCCCGTGCATACCTTTTTTATTTCCCGCAGCGCCTCGCCGGCCGAAGCATAACTTCTGACAAGACAATCCAGCGCCTCGAACTGCCTGTCGCTGCAAAGCCTTTTCAGCCCGCCGGCGTTTTTCTGTGTAAGCGCAGTCATAACGCTTTCGGTATCTGTTATGCCCTGTTCGCCCAAAAGCGCCGTCACCAGGCCGACATGCGATATATCCAGCACAAAATCGCTGCTTATAACACTGAGACTGCCGAGCGCAAGATTTATAACCTCGTTTACCTCTTTGGTTCCTATATCCCCTATGCACTCAAGCCCTGTCTGCATAATTTCCTTATATGTATGCGAGCTTTCGGAAATACGGTATACATTTTCATTTAAAGTACAGGCGGTAGAATGTGTAAAAGTAACCTATAACCCGAAAAAAATAGATA
>USHL01000129.1 GCA_900554525.1 uncultured Oscillospiraceae bacterium
TATTGTTTGAAAGCGAGGTATTATATATGCGAAAAACAGAATTTACAACAGATATCGAAATCTGTGAAAATTACGATGTAATAGTAGCCGGCGGCGGGCCTGCCGGCTGTGCGGCGGCGGCCTCTGCCGCGCGCGAGGGAGCGAAAACACTGCTTATCGAAGCATCATATATGCTTGGAGGAATGGGCACAGGCGGTCTTGTTCCGTCGTGGTGCCCGTTTTCCGACAATGAAAAAATCATTTACCGCGGTATGGCAGAAAGAATACTTGATTCCGCTAAGGCTCAGTCGCCTCATATTATGCCTCAGGACTTAATCTGGGTGCCGATAGATTCCGAAGTGCTCAAAAGAGTATACGATGAATTTATAAGCGACTACGGCGTAGACGTACTGTTCGGCACACAGTTATGTTCGGTAAATACCAACGGGTCTAAAAGTGTCACCGAAATTATAGTATCTAATAAAAACGGCTTAAAAGCCTACCGTGCAAAAGTATACGCCGACTGCACAGGGGATGCCGACCTTGCCGCATGGGCAGGCGCTGAATTTGACCATGGGGCGGAGGACGGCTCCCTTATGCCCGCCTCTCTTTGCTTCGTTATAACAAATGTAGATGAATACGCTTACCGCTATGACCGTAGCAGCGGACTTTGCTTCGGCACGATGCAGGGCACAAATCCCAAAAGCGCAATCCATTCAATTGCCGCCGATAAAGAATTTCCGCTTGTAACAGACACACATCTTTGCCATCAGATAATAGGGCCCGGAACAATCGGCTTTAATGCCGGACATATCTTCAATGTAGACAGTACCGACCCTGTATCTGTCTCTAAAGCGATGATAAAGGGAAGAAGGCTGGCGCATCAGTTACATGAAGGTTTAAAGAAATACTTTCCTGCGGCCTTTGCAAACTCGCTTCTCGTAAACACCGCTCCTCTGATGGGTATACGTGAAGGTAGGCGGATAAAGGGGGACTACACCCTTACTCTTGAAGACTACATAGGAAGGCGCAGCTTCCCGGACGAAATTTCCCGCAACTGCTATTACATAGACGTACATCTTACAAAAGAAGAGTCGGCCGCCGCCGAGGCTAAGGGAATCAGCCGAGAACAGCTCAATATGCGCTATAAAAAGGGAGAATCGCACGGAATCCCCTACCGCAGTCTTTTACCTAAAGACCTCATAAATGTAATAGTTGCCGGCCGTTCAATCTCCTGTGACCGCAAAATACAGGGGAGCGTCCGTGTAATGCCTAACTGTCTCTGCACCGGCGAAGCAGCCGGACTGGCGGCAGCCATAGCCGCTAAAACTGACGGAAACGTTCATAATATTGATACAGATAACCTCCGCTCGAAACTTCGTGAATACGGTGCATACTTTCTTTGATTGAAGGAATTAAAATATGGAATCATATAAAAACTCTCATCTCCCGCCCGAAGAACGCGCACGACTTCTGCTTTCAGAGCTTACCCTGCGTGAAAAGGTAGGTCAACTCAATCAGCGAATATACGGTTTCACAAGCTATACTCGTAAAAACGACAGCATTTCACTTTCGGAAGAATTTATAAATGAAGTAGAGCGCTGGGGAGGCCTGGGCGCGCTTTACGGTCTGCGCCGGGCTGATCCATGGTCGCGCAAGGATTTTTCCAACGGCCTTGAAGACAATTTGACGACAGAAGTTTATAATGAAGTCCAAAAATATGTTATCGAACATTCCCGCCATGGTATTCCGGTGCTTATGTGTGAAGAATGTCCTCACGGTCATCAGGCGCTGGACGGATACCTTTTGCCTGTTAATCTTGCCCTCGGCGCCACATGGAACCCTGCGCTCGCCGCTGCCGGCTTCAAAATATGCGCCGAACAGATGGCTGAACAGAAAGTAGATATGGCGCTGGTATCGATGCTTGATATTTTGCGCGACCCGCGTTGGGGGCGCAGCGAAGAATGTTATTCGGAAGACCCTTATCTTTCTTCAAAAATGGCAGAAGCGGTAACCGGCGGTCTTCTTGCCGGAGGCATTGATGTTGTAGCCAAGCATTGTTGCGCGCAGGGTGAAACCAACGGCGGCACAAATGCAAGCGCCGCTCTTTTAGGCGAACGCGAACTGCGTGAAATTCATCTTCCTGCGGTAAAGTCTGCTGTCAAAGCCGGTGTGCTCGGGATAATGGCAGCGTATAACGAAATCGACGGAATTCCCTGCCATGCCAACTCTTGGCTTTTAAGGGATGTTTTACGGGACGAATACGGTTTTAAGGGAATTGTCATGGCCGACGGTCGCGCGGTCGACCGCCTTAATATAGTGGCGGATTCTCCCGCCGCACGCGGAGCTGAAGCATTACGTGCAGGAGTCGACCTAAGCCTTTGGGACGAAGGCTTTACTGCGCTTGAAACCGCCGTAGAGAGCGGGCTTATTAATGAAAAGCTTATTGATGAAGCCGTAATGCGTGTGCTTACCCTTAAATTCAAACGCGGACTGTTTGAGAATCCGTACTTGAAAAAAAACAGAGTTAAAAAGTATACCTTCAGGGAATACCCGCAAACACTTGATATTGCCCGTGACTCGCTTATACTCCTTAAAAATGAAAACAAGCTTCTTCCGCTTTCAAAGGATATAAAATCCCTTGCGGTAATCGGTCCGTTTGCAAATGATATATATGCTCTGCTCGGCGATTACACACCGCCTCAGCGAAAGGGTGCGGTAATAACTCCCCTTGAAGGAATTATCAATGAGGCAAACGGTATAACCGTAAACTCAGTAACTGAGTCTTTCCCCGCCGATCCGGAGGCTCAGGAAAAGTATATTAAGAAATCCGTTGAGGCCGCAATGCATTCCGAAAAGGTCGTTCTCTTTCTCGGCGGTTCTTCCAGCCGTTTTCAAGATATGGTTTTTGCCAATAACGGCGCAGCAATTTCAAAATCGGAAAAGGGAGAATTTTTAAATCTCACCGACTGCGGCGAAGGAATTGATATAGCCGATACCGCATTGCCCGAATGGCAGTACAGACTTCTTGAAACGCTGAAAAACACCGGTAAGCCTATAATAACCGTAATAATTGCCGGAAGACCATATGCCGCAGAGCGTATTGAAAAATCAAGCGATTCTCTGTGTCTCGCATTTTACCCGGGTCCTGCAGGCGGCATTGCAATAGCCGAAATGCTATTCGGAAAAATTGCCCCTAACGGACGGCTTTCGGTTTCAATCCCGAGACATACGGGGCAAATACCGGTTTACTACAATAATAAGGCATCTTACATCGCCCGTTATTCCGACTGCGCTCAAGGCGCCGCCTATTCCTTCGGCTACGGCTTAAGTTATGTTGATTTTGAATTTTCAAATGTTGTTCAAAACCATAAATCATTAAGCCTCGCAGAGATAGAAAACAACGAAATAACTTTCTCATTCTTCGTCAAAAACTGCGGAAGTATCAAGGCAGCAGCCGTTCCTCAGCTTTATGTCCGAGACAGAGTCGCGTCGGTTGTTCCGCGGGTGCGCTGCCTTAAAGCTTTTACCAAAATTATACTTGCGCCCGGTGAAGTAAAGCCATGCATATTAAAGCTCTGTGCAGATGATCTGAAGCTTTGGAACAGAGAAATGAAATTTGTCGCCGAAGCAGGTGATTTTCAAATTTTCCTTTTCGAGGGAGCCAACAGCTTCTGGCAGGGTGAATTTACGCTTACTTCTTGATTTCGTGGGAACTATTATGACTACATTTCTTTTAATTGTAATTTACATTGCTTTTATAGGCCTAGGTATACCCGATTCACTTTTCGGCACAGCGTGGCCCGCTATTTATCCCGAATTCGGTCTGCCTGTATCATTTGCCACTCTTGTCACGGTAATTATTTCAAGCGGCACCATAATTTCCAGCCTTTTCGCAGCCAGACTTATAAACCGCTTCGGCACTGGAAAAATCACAGCTGTCAGCACCGCCGCCACAGCATTCGCACTTCTGGGCTTTTCTTTATCCGGTAATATATTGCATATGTGTTTGCTGGCCGTGCCTCTCGGTCTCGGTGCAGGAGCGATCGACACAGCGCTTAACAATTATGTGGCTCTACATTATAAAGCCTCACATATGAGCTTTTTGCACTGCTTCTACGGCATCGGAGTTTCTTTAAGCCCGTTTTTAATGTCGTTTGCTCTCTCAGGCGGCTCCTGGCGCAGCGGCTACCGCACTGTATTCTGGTTCCAGCTGTGTATAGCCGCACTGACCGTATTTACTCTTCCTGTTTGGAAAAAGGTTCATCATATCTCCGTTTGCGAAACCGGGGAGGATAAACCGACCACTCTCAGTTTTTTTGAAATGATTAAAATGCCTCGGGTGATATTCGGCTGTCTTACCTTTATCGGTTCCTGCGCAGTCGAATACACCTGCGGAATATGGGGAAGCACTTTTTTGGTGAACAGCCGTAACATTCCTGTTGAAACCGCAGCCCGCTGCATTACCTTCTATTATGTCGGGATCGCCCTGGGCCGTTTATTTTCGGGAATTTTATCAAACCGTATTTCTGCCGTAAAAATCATTAAAATCGGGCAAATAATAACACTTGCCGCCATAGCATTGGTTTTTCTGCCGGTAAATACCTTGATTTCCGGCGGAGCATTGTTTTTAATCGGTATCGGAAATGGGCCGGTATTTCCAAATCTTATTCATATGATACCGGTAAATTTCGGAAGGAACATTTCACAATCAGTAACCGGGATACAAATAGCAGCCTCATATGTCGGTATAATGTTGGCGCCTGCTGTATTTGGTATTGCAGCTCAAGCGATTGGCACTTCTTTTTTTCCGATTTACCTTACACTTATGTATGCAATTATGATTACCGGCAGTATTCTTTCAAACC
>USHL01000130.1 GCA_900554525.1 uncultured Oscillospiraceae bacterium
TTTTTTTACTAAGCCTATGGTGCCGAGGTCTGCGGCGATAACTGCATCGGCACCGTAAGCGTCAAGCATTTCGAGAAAGGCCGGCAGACGCGGTATTTCTTCATTGTGAGGAATTGTATTGCAGGCCACATGCACCTTTACGCCGCAGCGGTGTGCATATCCGATACCTTTCTTCAGGTCGTCTTCTCCGAAATTGGAGGCGGCGGTGCGCATGCCGAACTCCTCACCCGCCAGGTAAACTGCGTCGGCACCGTAATCCACCGCCGCCTTAAGGCGCGTAAGGTCGCCGGCGGGGCAGAGCAGCTCCGGTATTTTATCTGTCGCCAAACCAGTTGTTCTCCCTTTTGAGTTTTGCTATTGTTGCTTCGTGCTCGGCATTAGTTTTATTGTAGTAAAACTGCATTTTAGCGTCGGTACAGAAGAAATAGTAATCAAAGTTTTCTGTCGGATATACCGCGGCCTTTATGGAACTGAGTCCCGGAGAGCAGATGGGTCCCGGAGGCAGTCCTTCGCACTGGTATGTGTCGTACCGGCCGTTGCCGTAGGGATATTTTGAGGACGGAGAGGACTGCAGCTTGTCAAAATCGTCGCTTTCAAGACGGTTGTAAAAAACAGCCGCTACATTCGCCATTTCGTCGCCACTGCCGCCGGATTCGCTCTCAACAATTGACGCCATTGTAATAACTTCGTGAAAGCTGTATTTGCCCGACGCTATTTTATCCTTAATATCAGACGTGAGCTTGGATTCCAAATTAGCGAGCATTTTATCTACGGCAAGGTGAGCGCATTCCTTTGAATCGTATTTATAAAAGTCGTAGGTGTCGGGGAAAAGGTAACCCTCCAGTCGGTAATATACCTTTTCATAGGGTATATCCTTTATGAAGTCGTAATCAAAATCTCCGTTTTGGACCTCGTTTATAAAATCGGATTTTGTGCATACGCCGTTTTCTTCGAGCAGAGCCGCTATTTCGTCTACGGTTGACATTTCCTTGATAGTAACCGTAACGCTTTCCGCCTTGGCACCATCGGTTATCAGCATTTCTGCAAGAGCCTCATAGCCTGCCTCGGTATTGAAGTTATAAACGCCGTATTTAAACTGACTGTCGTAATGCTTGAGCTTTGCATAGAGACGGAATAATATAGGCACCTTAACGGCGCCGGCCTCTTTCAGCTCTTCGGCAATTTCACTTGTAGACATGCCTTGTTCTATCTCGATTACGCAGTCTTTTCCGCGGCCGAAGCCGATACCCATATAATCGGCGCCGGCGTATATTATACCGAAAGCCAGCCCTACCGAGACGACTACTATTGAAAGAATCCATATAACGGTTTTTATCGGGCTGGAGGCTTTGGAATGCTTGCGGCGCTTGCCCTGTTCAGGCGCTTCGCTGCTTTCATGCTCGGTAATTTCAAAACCTTTTCCTATGACAAAATCGTCGCTTTCGGGAGAGGGCGGCTCTGAATTAGCCGTATCCGGCCGCATTTCCGGGTTTTCTTCATTTTGTTCTGTGAATTTGTTCTCGTCCATGTTTTTTAACTCCGTATTTTTATTTTGAATATTTCATTGCGGCCCTGAGCTTTTCGGCGGATTCGGTATTTCCCGTGATTGCCGAAAGAATTTCGAAACCGAATTCAAAGGCTGCTCCGGCACCGCAGGCGGTGATTATACTGCCGTCTCTGACCGTCGGCGCGTCGCAGAATTCCGCGCCTGCCAAATCATTTTCGAACCCCGGAAAACAGGTTGCTTTTTTACCCTTTAAAAGACCTTTATGACCGAGTATAGACGGTGCCGCACAGACAGCGCAGATAAAAATATTTTCTCTGTCGGCAAAATCGATAAAACGCTGTACGGTTCCGTTATTTTCGAGGTTGACTGTTCCCGGCATTCCGCCCGGAAGTATTATCGCCTCAAGCTCTTTTTCCTCAGCTTCTTCTTCGGTAATATCGCATACTACCGGTATTCCGTGAGAGCCGTAAATGCTTTTAGAGCCTATGCCTACAGTTTTTACCGCAAGTCCGGCGCGGCGGAGAATATCCAGCGGCACGAGCGCTTCACATTCTTCAAAGCCGTCTGCAAGAAAAATATAAATCATATTATCACTCCTTAAATCAGTAAACGGAGAGCACCGTATGCAAGATGTCGTCCGCAATGCTTTCGACCGGGCGCGGAGCTCCGTTTTCCGAACATTTTATTATGTTCCAGCCCGAGTATTCGGCGGTGAACAGTGCGGCCTCGCGGCAGGTGTTTAGATAGGACGTGTCAGATTCATGAATATCTTTTTTGCCGTGATTTTCCGAATATCGCTTTTCCAAAAGTGACTGTGATACCGAGACCGGCATATCGAGAAACACCACGCAGTCGGGTCTCGGCACGGCGATCTTATTGTATTCAAAATCGTAAAGCCAGTCCAAAAAAGCCTTCCATTCGGCTTTCGGAAGCTTTGAAGTCTGATGTACGGCGTTTGAGGTGGTGTATCTTCCGGCGACTACGGTGCCGCCAGCCTTATAATACCCGCCCCAAGAGGTTTTATAAGAGGCATATCTGTCGACGGTGTAGAAAGCTGAGGCGGCATAAGGGTTCACGTCTGAGGGCTTTGAGCCGAATTCACCGCTGAGATACATTTTCACAAGCTCGCTTGAACGGCTGGAATAATCGGGGAATGAAACGGTTTTGCAGTCTATGCCGTTTTGCATAAGACCTTTCGGCAGAAGTCCGAGCTGGGTCGATTTTCCACTGCCGTCCAGGCCTTCTATTACTATAAGCTTACCCATTCGCTTTTAGCTCCTTAAAGTATTCACGCACCTCGGCAGCTTTTCCGCAGGACATTTTCCCCTCGGAGCAGGCACCGCATACGCAGGAGGGACCGGCGTTTTTAAATAAATTCGGAGCCACCTTTGTTACAAGAGCAAGCATCTGCTCCGCAACATCTCTTATTTCCCACTGCGCACGGCGGCAGCAGCGCACTCTGAAAAAGTTCATCAGCGAGCGTGCGTTCATAGTCATTACCATCTGTGTTTCGCAGGCGTTAGGGAGCACAAAGCGTGCGTCTTCTATGGCTTTTTTTTCGGCGAGGCGCTCGGCAGTCTTTTCATCCTTGCCTTCTGCGACAAAAGCTTTTTTGTGCCTGGCCTTTAACAGCTCTGCAAGGCAGTCGTAGCGTTTCTGGTCTTCTGCCATTATTTCGTCGTAGATGCGTTTTGCTTCTTCGTCGCAGGCGATTTCCGGCGGAGTGACATATTCAAAGCTGCCCTCGCGCACATACCGTTGGCTTTTAACAGAAAAGGACGCCATTCTGTGCCTTGTTATCTGAGCAAGCAGGGAGCGAGAGACCCCTTCGTTTCCGAAAGTAAAGCTTGCGTGCTCAACGGGGCTTTCGTGGCCTATCTCCGCCAGCATTTCCACGAATGACGCGGCTTTTTCATCGGTGAGGTTATCGGTAAGTCCCGTAATTGTAGAACTGCTGTAACACAGCTTTGCCGCCGAGGCGACGGTGCGCTCCGGATCGGGTGTGTGCGCCAAAAGTATAACGTTTGCCATAATCAGATTCCCCTTTTTCATACATTCAAATCTATTATAGCAAAATACGGTGTTTTGTTCAATTAATTTTTTAACAGAAATTATAACGGATTATTTGTCCCATTTGTTGCTGAGCGCGGTTATCTGATCTGCAAATTTGGCAATGTCCTTGTTAGCGCCCTGACGGTATTTTTCTATAATCGACATAAGGCGTTTTCCGGCGGTTGAAAGCCGTGCGAAGGCGGTGGATTCACGCTGCGGCGAAGCTTTTTTTGCAATGCGTGTCCGGTTTCCCTTGTTCAGGCAGACGCCGGTTATCAGATCATACTCCGCCGAGTTGTACGGAGCGTATGCGGAAATTTTAAATCGGCTTTCGATTTCCGCGGCAAATTCGTCGCATACCGTGTCGCTGCCGTGATTTACAAAGACGGCCTTTGGCTTTTGCTTAAAGCCGCCGAGCCAGTCAAGCAGCATGTTTTTGTCGGCATGGCCGCTGATGCCCTCTAACTGCTCAATACGGGCATTGACTTTTATGGTTTCGCCGAAAAGCTTTACCTTATCGGCACCGTCGGTCAATATCCTGCCCAGCGTTCCCTCGGACTGATAGCCGACGAAAAGTATAGTGCATTCCGGTCGCCACAGGTTGTGCTTGAGGTGATGACGTATCCTGCCGGCTTCGCACATACCGCTGGCCGAGATGATGATTTTCGGAGTCTTGTCTATATTGATGCGTACCGAATCGTCGCTGGTGACCGAAAGCTTCAATCCGGGGAATTTTATCGGGTTTATCCCTTTCTCAAGTAAATCCTTGGTTTCCTCGTCGTAATAGTCATACATAGAGCCGCTGTAAATTTCGGTGGCCTCAACGGCAAGGGGACTGTCCACGTAAACGGGGAAGTTTTCGTATCCTTCAATGAGCTTCTTTTCCTTGATAATTCTCAGCAAGTACAGAAGCTCCTGAGTTCTTCCGACAGCAAAGGCGGGTATAACTACATTTCCGCGGCGGTCAAAGGTTTGCTTGATTATGCGTGTGAGCTGAGAAATATAGTCGGGACGCTCACCGTGGAGGCGGTTGCCGTAGGTGGATTCTATCACTACATAATCTGCTTTTTCGGGATTCTGCGGATTACGTATCAGCGGGCGGTTTACGTTGCCGAGATCGCCTGAAAAGACGATGGTTTCGTTTTTTCCGTTTTCGGTTACGGTTATGCTGATGCTTGCCGAGCCTAAAAGATGCCCAGCGTCGGTGAATCTTACTGTTATTCCCTTGCAGAGACGGTATTCTTTATTAT
>USHL01000131.1 GCA_900554525.1 uncultured Oscillospiraceae bacterium
ATACGGTTTCGATGCTGTATATCAGGCATTCAATGCAACACCGGGGTATTTTCTGAAAGATGATTCCGGCGAACTGTACTGGGGAACTACAACAGATGAAATGAAAGAAGCCCTTCGTGATATAGGAGGAGGATACATTTTGCATACATGGAACCTTCTCGCATCAGATTATGGCTTGCCACAAAAGAGAAATCGTATTTTCTTCTGCGGAATAAGAAAGGATTTATCAGATGTAAAGAATATTTCAGAGCCGCCAATTGTTGATCTGAAAACTGCAAAGTATCCGACAACATGGCATCTGCTGGAAAAGGGTGCTGTTGATCCGAAACATTATATTCCACAGGGGTCTCGCAAAACTATACTAACAAAGCCGTCAAATTGGGAAGGCGATGTTAATATTGATAATCCAATCGCAAGACCATTGACTGCAACCATGTCGAAGTGGCATAGAGCAAACCAAGACAATTATTTTAGTGAGTCATATATTTCTGGAAATGATCCGTATAACAGACCGTCTGTTGATATGGAAACGGAACCTATTAGGCGAATTACACCTTTAGAGGGGTTTCGACTACAAGGGTTTCCTGATAAGTATGCAGAGATTGCAAGCGAGTTAGGGATTGCATATTCTACTCAGTATAAACTAATTGGAAATGCGCTGCCTGTTGATCTTGCTCGTTCTGTAATCGAACATTTTTTGAATAGCTATCTATGATACAAGGAGGATTTTGCCATGCCTGGGGACATCACAGCGACCATTACAGATGAATTTGAGCGTTAATATGGAGAGCTTGGAGCAAGTCATCCGCACCTTTGTGTATTCTATGGGGCGTGAGAGATTCAAGATTTTCAAGCCTACTGTCCGTGCATCTCTCTATCCTGATTCGCAGGCATGATAATATGCCTAATAGAAAGCGAGGTGGTCAGTGGCTATGGATTTACAAAAGAATATTAGAGAACGCTGCCACGTCAACAAGAATGACGAAGGAGACAGTTTTGTTGGTGTAAAGGCGGATACGGATGATGCCGTTATCTATTTTCCGATAGGCTATCAGCTTCCTCCGAATGACGATGATCTCCGTGCGGACATTAACAACTTGTTCTATGTGCTTGCCGCGTTCATGAAAGAGGACAAGCTGATAGAGGAATCGAAGTTTGCTGCGCCGCGAACGGTTGACTTTCCGATGCACGCATACCTCAAGGTGATTCGGGACTTCCTGCGAACGGGTCGTTATTACATCGAGACTGATCCGCGGTTTAAGACGGATACCAAGGGAAATGCATCGTGGCCGCGTACTGTCCGTGAACAACGGGCCTTGGTACAGAAGAACGGCTCTCTGATTTTTACAAATATGACCGTGCGTTCCGTAACGCCGAATGCCGACAAGAAAATTACGCAGATTCATCGGTACTGCGTGTACGAGGCATTCGATAAAATGGGCTGGCTCTATGTTCCCTATATGCCTGAAAAGCCCGGTCCGCATCCCGACAACAGAGAAGCCATTTACATCCTGGAAAAGAAGCTGGCTTCTACTCATAACGATGTGGAGCAAGAACTGTTTTCGGCAATGGTATCCATGCTCAAATATATGGACGAGAAGTCTTCCGAAAAGCAATACTTCTTCGGCACGGATTTCTTTGAGCGTATTTGGGAGAAGATGATAGATAAGGCATTTGGCATTGAAGATAAGGATCAATATTTCCCGCGTACCCGGTGGCTTCTTGACTACGGACCCAACAGGACAAAAACGCCACTGCAGCCAGATACAATCATGATTTACAACGGAAAGGTCTATGTCCTCGATGCAAAACTGTACCGCTATGGATATAGCGGCAATCCCGACCATCTGCCGAATGGTCCCGATATCAATAAGCAGATTAACGATATTTCTAAACGAACCGATAAAGATAAACGCTTTGAGGTTCAATATAATCCTCAACTTTTTGCCATTTTGGCGGAACGGTTGCTAATCCAAAACGGTGTAACTATCCTATACGGAAGCTATGCCGTAGGAGTCGACAAAAAAGAAGACAAAATTAACGCTGTTATAATTGAAAACAAATCGGGCAGACAAGCAATTGCCGTTGAATCAGTAGTTGATGCTACAGGAGACTGTGATATTGCTTATTTTGCCAAAGCTCCTACAGAAAACTTTCAGCAAGGAAATGTATTAGCCGCTTGGTATTATTCATTGGGACAAAAAGGCTATAAGCTTAATATGGTAGGGTTTGCAGATATCCCCGATGACCAAAAAAGTGAAACTGACAAGGTGGAGCTGTTGGTTTCAAAAAGATTTACAGGACTTAGCGCGACTGAACTTTCTGAAATGATACAGCTTTCTCATTCTTCAACGCTCAGCAGCATCATCAAAAACAGAGAAACAGACAATACGCTGATTCCCACATCAATCGCTACTATCCCGCAAATTCGAATGACACGAAGAATTGCAGGCGAATATACACTCCACGATACCGAACAACATAAATTTTTTGCAGATTCCGTCGGTATGATTTCTGATTGGAGAAAAAGAGGTCCTGTTTATGAAGTTCCCTTTTCAACACTCTTTTCAAAAAAGGTTAAAAATCTTATAACTGCCGGCAGATGTACCTCTGTAACCGACAGTATGTGGGATATTATGAGAGTGATTCCTTGTTGTGCTGTTACAGGACAAGCTGCGGGAACCGCGGCTGCCATTTCCGATGATTTTTCACAACTGAATATCAATGAACTTCAAAGCGTTTTGGAAAGCAACGGCGTTGTTCTTCATGAAAGGGATTTAATGTAAACTTTTTATAGGATATTCGAAAATATACGTTTGCTGTAATCCCTTATGAACTCTCGCACCAGGCTGAGCCTGGACGCAAGTCGCGTTCGAGGCTTTTGTTTTTATTACGGCTTTGCGCTCGCGTTTATAGCTGGTATCTTTTTTGCAAGGAAGTGGCAAATTGAAACGAAAAGCTTTATGGCTCAAATGGGTATTATGCTTAATACCGTTATGTCTGGCGGTGCTGATGTATTTCCTGTTGCCGCTCTTTCCGACGTTTACCGAATATGTTATGACGCGGGGAGTTTTCAGAATAATAGGCATTCCGCTTCAATGTATAATGTCGGTATTACCCTTTTCTTTTACTGAATTTATTGTGGTTGCGGCGTTGCCGCTGCTGCTTACACTTATAACTGTTTGGATAATAAGAATTGTTAAAAAGCAAAACAAGGCTAAGGTGTTTGAAAAAGGAATGCGTTTTACTGCCTGGTGTGTAAATTTAGCCCTTTTGGTATTTATGGTAATGCACGGGGCGAATTATTACAGACTTCCTTTAAGCAAGTTGCTCTCTTTGCCGGATCGTGAATATACGGCTGAGGATTTATATACCGTAACATGCGATATTGCCGACAAAGCCTCAAAAGCACGCGAAGGTTTATCTGAAGACGAAAACGGCTGTGCTGTATTATCGGTGACCGAAGCTGAGCTGTTAAAGCTTGCAGACGACTGTTATGATAATATCAGTAAAGAATACTCTTTCTTAAAAACCGGTGTTTGGCGGGTGAAGCCCGTAGCATTATCTCACCTGTGGTCTTACACAGCGACGACAGGCGTTTACTGTCCTTGGACATCGGAGGCCAATGTAAATACCGATGTGCCTCAGTACGGCATACCGCATACTGCCGCCCATGAAATAGCTCATACTATGGGGCTGGCTAAGGAAAATGAATGTAACTTTATTGCATGGCTTGCCTGCAGCACAAGCGGAATGGCAGACTTTGAATATTCGGGACATTTATCGGCATATAAATACTGCATTAACGCCCTTTACCGCGCAGACAGGGATTTATGGGCAAAGGCGACGGAGCACTGCAGCGACGGAATGATAAGAGACTTAAAAAATGAAAATGCTTATTGGGATAAATTTGAGGGCGAGGTTATGGAAGCTTCGCAGAATTTTAACGATTCATTTATTAAATCCAACCGTGTTGAAAGCGGCATTTTAAGCTATAACCTAATGGTTGAATTATTGCTGAGATATTATGATATTGATGTCATATGATAAATTTGATATCCCTTTGAATTTCGGCTGTAAGAATAGCCGAAAAAATGGAGCCGCTTGATGTATATTAAAAGACATGCCGAAAAGACAGTAGAGTAACTGTCCGAATTATTTCAATACTGCCCCGAAATATGTAATAGTGCTCGCGCCGTTAATATATTTCATCCCGCATCTTGCGGCAAGCTCAGAAACCTGAATCCCGTAGGACTCTAACGAGGGGCAGGCAAGCTCAGGATGGCGGCAGGGCTTGCCCTCTGCGGCGGCGCAGACAGAGCAGATTCTGCAGCCGCCTGCACCGAGCAGCAGGCAGTCCTCATTCCTTTCTGTAAACGCGCGGGAAAGGGCAAGTATGATTTTTTGAAATTTACGGTTTGCTTCAAACATTCCTTCTATATCGAAGGAATCCTCTATTTTGTATATTTTTTGGAATACATACGCGCTTTTATGCTTTTTTGCCGCTGCAATCAGCTCTTCAATCTTTCCGTTGAGCGGCGGGCAGGTCCAGCACTTGTTATAATTTCCGCATCTGTTTTCTGCGCAGAGCGAGAGAAGCGAAGGTTCAAACGGGATTCCAGATACGGGCAGGATCTCGGCACGGTCCGCTCCTGCCGCAATAAGCTCTTCCTTAAGCATAAATTCTCCTTAAAACAGCTTTCGATTTTTTCTCTGACAATACATATCTGTTAGGGGCATTTCTGAAATATATCGGAGACTTTTGGGGCGCACAACGGTTTAATATGAAAATTTAGCGGCT
>USHL01000132.1 GCA_900554525.1 uncultured Oscillospiraceae bacterium
GACCGTCTATAAAATTGCAGTAATCCGTATTCGGGATTTCAAAACCGTCGGCATTGGCGGAATTATAAAAATCGCCGTTATAAATATACTCGTTGCCGCCGGCATCCTTAATGCTGATATTATCTATATAGCAATCAGCCTGCGGATAAAGTACTATGCGCTGAACGTCCTGACCTTCAGGCACTGTAAAGCTGCCTGAAAAATGACTCCACGCATCAGGGCCTATATCATTCTGCGTGGCATTGTCCCACAGATAACCGACAGTGCCCTGTATCATTATCTGATTGTAGGTATATCCGGAAACGGTTTTGATATCATAGCTTATGGTATAATCGCCGGGTTTTGTAATAAACGGGGCAAAGCGGTATTCCATAGAGCCCTGATCGTTAGCGGTATTCTTTGGGATAAAGGCACAAGCGCCGTCCCCGTCGGAGGAGTCCTCTGTACAGACACTGCTTATCGAATTGGTCCAGCCGGTCAGAGACGGACCTATAGGTGCGCGGTAATCGGCGTCGATAAGCTCTATATTGGCCACCCATACCTCGTAATCATCTGTTATATCGCCGAATGCGGAGTTAATTAAAAGTTTAAAATCACAGTCTCCGGCAAGCGCAATAAAGGTTTCGGAGCGTCTTTCCCATTTACCTCCGGTGTTTATCTGCTCCCCGTACATAAATTCGTCCTGCGAAGATTCATTTGGTTTCGCATTCCAGATAAGCGGTTCAGTATATCCGTTATCAAAGCTTGATGTCTTTATATCGAAGCTTACGGTATATTTATTTCCGGCAGTAAGTCCTGTAAAGGTCTGCTGAATAATACCGGAGCTTACCCTTGTATCGGTCTTTGGACGAAATGCGTGTATTACATTTCCCTTTTCAGAGTCGGTTTCCACCGTGAAGACAGTAGTTCCCGACGGCAAATCCGATGAACTGTCGTTATAAAGATTCCAGCCGTGGAAATCCCCGTTTTCATCAACAGCCGCATCTGCCGGGACAATCGGCAGCGCCACTGCTAATGACAGCGCACAGACACACGCCGCCGTTTTTGCCAGGAACTGTTTCGCTGTTCCCTTAATCAACATTATAAAACGCCTCCCGAGCTTTTCTGTTTATCCTTTAACACCTTCGTTTGAGGACATGCCCTCCTGCAGTGTTTTCTGGAATATTGCATAAATTATAAGTATCGGAACCATCGCTATTACAAGTCCCGCAAAGGTCCTGCCGTAGTTGACGTCATATGTACCGGAGTTGGTGAGATATGACAGTCCTATCGCAATAGTGTATTTACTTGAATCCCGCAGGAAAGTCAGAGCGGTTATGTATTCGTTCCAGGTGCCCATCACATTGAGAAGCCCCACAACAAACAATGCGGGTTTTGTGAGCGGAAGTATAATGCGGAAAAATATAGTGAACTGCGAAGCGCCGTCTATTGATGCGGCCTCAATCAGAGAATTATTGATTCCCCGCACAAACCCGACCAGCAGGAAGACCGAAAATGGCATTCCCTGTATGGCATAAATCACCGAAAGCCAGATAAGCGAATCGGTCATTGACAGCGAATCGCAAAGATAATAAAGCGGAATAAGCATAAGCACCGCCGGCGCCATCATAGCAACCATATAAAACTTTTCAAGCGCACGTATGAAACGGTTATTGTACTTTGCAATCACATATGCCGTTGCGCCTACAATTATCAGAGTCAACACCAGTGTCAAAACCGTAGCAAAAACACTGTTCAGAAAATATGAGGCAAAGTTTGCCTTGCTCCACGCTTCCGAAAAGTTACTCCACTGCGGAATGGAAGGCAGCGCCCATGGCGAAGTCATAAATTCCTCGTTAGTTTTAAGCGAGGTGTAAAATACCCATATAACCGGGAATACTACTATGAGGCTCCAAAGTATCAGAAATAAACGTATTATATTGCGTGATATAACCGTGCTGCGGCTTTCTTTTACCCTGTGCTTTTTCATCAGTCGCCCTCCTTTGCAGAAAGCAGCTTATTAACAGCCAAAGAGGAGGCCGCCGTAATAATGAGCATTATTATTGCCGCCGCATATGAATATCCGACCTGCGGATACATGCTGTCGAAGCTGTGCTGATATACAAAGCTTCCCATAACTATCGAGCGCTCGTTAACTGAGCTTCCGAGCATAGCCTGTACCAAAGTAAAGTTAGCACTGAATGACTGATAAAGTATGGTTATTATCATAAATTTAGCCTGCTGCCATACAGCCGGCATAGTTATGTAGCGGAGCTGCTTCCACTCACCCGCTCCGTCTATGGTAGCCGATTCATAAAGCTCTTTGGAAATGCCGTTTATAGCGGTTATCATAACTATCATAAAAAGTCCGATTCCGCACCATGAAGCCACAAAGGTTATTACACCTATCGGATGCTCAAAGGTCCAGCCGCCGGCAGGTATCAGGCTTTCAAGACCGATAGCTCTCAAAAGCGGATTAAGAAAACCGGAATACGGATCGAGCACAAACGACCAGATTATTGAAATCACCACTACCGAAAGCACATTCGGCAGGTAAAAAATGAATCTGTATATTCCACGTTCAGCCGCCTTGAAACGAAGCCTGGTCAAAGATACGGCGAAGAGTATAGTCAACAGAACAATTATTATTTCCTTGCCTAAAATGATAAGAAAATCGTTCTTTATGGCAGATAAAAACAAAGAATCACCGAACACATCCAAATAATTCTGAAATCCCACGAAGTTATCGGCCGTAAGCGCACCGTAGCCCGACCATTCAAAAAAGCTGGTAAACAGTGAATTGAATATCGGATAAATGCAGAAAAGCAAATATAACAACAACGGCGGAAGACAAAGCACACAGAAAAACGCTATTTTGGATTTGTCCACCGGACGGCGTTTCTTAACCGCCGTCCGGTTTATGCTGTTTTGAGGCATACCTTGCACTCCTTATTTATTGTTCTTTTTATCGGTTGCCTCAGCGATCTTTTTGCAGGCCTCGTCGGCAGTCATTTTTTTATTAACTATCTGGTTTACACAATCATTAACCACCGAATCCACGGTGCCCCAAGTGGTAGAGCCTTTGGCAAGTATTCTAACAGAGCTTGAGTTTATCATCTCATTAACCTGTTTTGCGGTATTGGTGAGCTTTGCATTCTTCATATCAGTTCTGGCTGCACTCGGAACACCGCAGTATTCCGCAAACTTAACGGCCACATCGTCGGTATAAAGGAATCTGAGGAATGCCTTTGCCGCCTCAGGATTCTTAGCCTTTGCAGCGATTCCCACACTCGAAGCACTGGCAATAATGCAGGTCTGCTGTCCGGCGTCGTGAAGCGCCGAAGGATAATATCTCATTTCAAATCCCTCAGGGGTGGTATCCTTCATTTCGCTTTCAAGCCATAATCCGTTAGGAATAATGGCTGCATTATGTTTGAGCCAAGCAGACTGACTTGTGATATGATCCATCGAAAGACTGTTCATATCAAAATATCCTGCATTTGCAAGACTTTCAAGCTTTTCAAGCTGGCCCTTGAAACGTTTATCGTTAAACAGCTTGCTGTCGGTCGCATTGGCGATATCATAGAAGAACTGTATATCGTTGCTGGCTATAGCCGCAGAAGCTACCGCGGGCATGACAAGTCCCCAAACAAGATATCCGGAATATTTGCCCGGATAAATAAACGGATTCATTCCCTCACTCTTTGCCTGTTTGCAGAAATTCTGCAGTTCGGTATAATTGGTCGGCATTTTCCAGCCCTTTTGCGAAAAGAGTGCCGAATCATACCATAAACCGTATGTACTTAAAAGTACAGGCATCTGATAAATCTTGTTAGTATTTCCGAAAGAGGCGGTAAGTCCGCTTTTCAGCTGAGTTTTTATCGGAGTATCTGTACCGTATACTTTACCGTTATTATAGATATCCGAAAGGTCAAGCATTTTGCCCTCTTTCATCCAGGTTTCAGCCGGTAAATCCGTACCGTCCAGGAATACGAAATCAGGAGGATTATCCTTTGCCCAGCGAGTCTTCATCTGTGTGTTGACATTAGCATCGAGATGCGCATTGATTTTCAAATCAGGATTATATTCCTGAAATTTTTCAATGGCGTATTCCCAGGCTTCACTGCCGTAGCCGCCGGTAAATATCTGAAGCTCAAATGTACCTGTAAGCTTTTTTTCCTTTGAACTGTCGACCTCACCCGCGTTGTTTTCAGAGCCGGTATTGACCGATGTATTTCCCGAAGATATGCCGGATGTATTTGAGCTGTTGGCATCTGTTCCGCCGGAAACATTATCGGCCGGAGTGTCCTTAACACCATCTCCGTCGGTATCTATGTAGCTGACGGTTTCCTCAACTATATCGGAAGAGGTAGTGGTTGTCAGCGAGCAGCCAGCCGTCATAAGCGCAAGACTTGCCGCCAGACCGCCTGAAAGTATTTTCACAAAAATATTTTTCATACGTATTTTCCTTTCTTTTTTTTATTATTGTATGTCATTTATCACAATGAGTCATCCACATTTTTTGCGTATATTGGTAATGTTTTTTTACTCTGCCATATGTTTTGTGTGATAACAACATAGAAATTCCAAAAAAAGCTGAAGATAAATCACTTTTCTTTCCCCTTCTTTTCGCTAAGGCCGTATACCACGAGGCCCATCATCGCGGCCAATAAGATGATATACACCGATGAGAACCCTATACCCAAGAAATTGACAGCCGTCATAATAGCGAGCGCTATGAAAAAGAACGACACGTTTACAGGCGTCTTTTTCATCCCTAAAAACAGCTTTATCCCT
>USHL01000133.1 GCA_900554525.1 uncultured Oscillospiraceae bacterium
CTCATAACTAATTAACTATAATACATTCACGGCATTTTTTCAAGGCTTTTTGAGTATTTTTATAAAACCATCTAAATTTCGCTTGCCGCGGCAAGCAAGTTATTATATAATGAACGATATGAAGGCGGGCGGTGGTTATGTGCTGGCAGGAAGCGGTTTATGAAAATCTCAGAAAAAAACGGAAAATCCTCTTTGACAAGGATAATCCGCTGATTTCTCCGCTGCGGGAAAAGCTTGAGGCGGGAGAACGCCGCACTGCGGTGCTGTGGGCTCTCAGTATTTCGGAAAGCGCCGTTTCCGAGCTTGAAGCACGCTTTCCTGCTGAGCAGCGCCCGCGCAGATGCCTTTATTCGGCGCGTCTCTGGGCAGAGGGAAAGCTTAAAATGCCTAAGGCAAAAGCGGATATACTCGCCTGCCATGCGGCCGCAAAGGAAACGGACGATCCCGCCGACGCCGCCTTATGCCATGCGGTCGCTCAGGGGTGCAGTACGGTTCATACGCAGCGACACGCCATAGGCTTTGCTATGTATGAGCTGACTGCGGCCGTGCTCAGATACGGCACGGATGCCGCGGAAAAACGCGCGGCGGAATACAATACCCTTTATGATTATATTGCGGCGCATCCTGATGATTACAAGGGCGAATGGGCGGAATTTTTAAAGTAAGCCGTCGGACTCACAGTGAATCCGACGGCTTTTTATTATATTCTTTTCCAGGTGGATTTTGAGAAAAGAGCCAGCACAGGGAAAATCTCCAGTCTTCCGGCCAGCATATCAAACGAAAGCACCAGCTTTGAAAGCGAGCTGTAAGCCGAAAAATTACTCGAAGGGCCCACAACATCCAAAACGGGACCGATATTGTTAAAGCAGGACATAACTGCCGAAAAATTGGTAGTAACGGTAAATCCGTCGAGTGATACTATCAAAAAGCTTATAATCACTATAATGACATAGGCCGCGAGATAGGTATTGATATTGTCTACGGTCTTTTCATCAACAGTTTTAGAGTTCATTTTAACTGTCTGGACACGCTGCGGAGAATATACCCTGCGGATTTTACGGCCGAGATTCTTTACCATCAGAAGAAGTCTTACCACCTTAAAGCCTCCGCCCGTACTTCCGGCGCATGCGCCGACCGCCATAAGGCACAGCAGAACTCCCTTTGAAAATGCCGGCCAGAGGTCAAAATTATCCGTGGCAAAGCCGGTCGTAGTAATAATACTTGATACCTGAAACGCAGAATGCCGCAAAGCATCAGCGAAGGTATCGTACATTCCGCGCACGTTTATCATAATCGCGATAATGCTCACAGCGACTATCCCGAGATAAAGCCTGATCTCTTCGTCAAAAAACAGCTCTTTGAACCTGCGCATTAAAAGCAGATAGTAGCAGGAAAAATTCACGCCGAATATCAGCATAAACACCGTACAGACATTCTGTATGTATGGGCTGTAGCCGGCCATGCTGTCGTTTTTTATACCGAAGCCTCCGGTTCCCGCGGTGCCGAAGGCAGTACAAATCGCATCAAAGAACGGCATTCCCCCCGCAAGCAGGAAAATTATATTTATAATTGTCAGACCTATATATATCAAATAAAGAATCATCGCGGTCTGGCGGACGCGCGGTACAAGCTTTCCCACACTCGGTCCGGGACTTTCGGCACGCATAATATGCATAGCGAAGCCGCCGTCGCTTCTGGCTGCGGCCGGCGCTACCGCGAGCAGAAACACCAGCACGCCCATACCGCCTACCCAGTGGCTGAAGCTGCGCCAGTAAAGAATGCCGCGCGGCAGAATCTCTACATCCTTGAGTATGGATGAACCGGTAGTCGTAAAGCCGGAAACTATTTCAAAAAACGCATCGACAAAATTGGGTATTGAGACGGATATAACAAAAGGCATGCATCCGAAAAGACTCATTACTATCCAACTCAGCCCAACGCAGATAAGCCCCTCTTTGGCATAAAAGGCGTGGGGCGCATGGCGGCAGAAAAAATACATGATTCCGAATACCGCAACGCAGGCGGCCTCGGTAATCAGAAACGATACTGCCGCTCTTGTATCGCCGTCAAGAACGCAGATTCCCAAAGCCGGCAGCATAAACAAAGCTTCCAACAGCAGAATCAGAGACTGAAACCGCCCTATCATCTTAATATTCATAGCAGCCTCACTTTTCAAATATATCGTTAAGACTGCGGATATCGTGTCCGCTGTGGGTAACGATTATTACTATATCACCCGGTACGAAGGAGGAGCTTCCGCTCGGTATCAAGGTTTCCTTTCCATGTGTTATACAGGCGATGAGCACATCCGAACGCGTAACTATATCCTTAAGCGGCTCGCCGCAATGCTTGGTTTTAGAATCGACCATAAACTCAAGCGCCTCAGCCTGCCCGCCGGCTATCGGGTGTACGGTAAGCGCCGCACCCTGCGTATTCTGCATTGCCCGGACATATCTCACTATTGACGCGGCACAAATCTCTTTCGGACTTATTATGCTGTCAAGAGAAAGCGAGCTCAGAATACTGCCGTTGTCTATATGTCCGACCTTGGTTATAACCTGAGGTATGCCTACGCTTTTGCCGTAAAGCGAAACTATCATATTAAATTCATCGATGCCCATCATTGTGATAAGCGAATCGTAGCTGCTTATTCCCTCGCTCTCAAGCAGCGGCTGATGGCTTGCGTCGCCCTCGACTATCTCAGCCTTTTCAAGGCTTTCCGAAAGCTTGACGCACCGGTCGTGGTCCTTTTCGATTATCTTGACCGAAATCCCGCTTTTTTCAAGCCTTCTTGCCAGATAGTAGCTTACTTTTCCGCCGCCGCATAGCATCACCCGCTTAATACGTCGGGTAATTACACCGAGATTTTTCAAAAGCTTTGTAAGCTCCTGCGGGATCCAGGTAACAAAAATATAATCTCCCGATTTTAAGACAAAGCTTCCGTCCGGGGTCATGGCCTCGCCGTCCCGAAGCACCGTGCATACAAGTATATGGCAGCGCACTATATTAGGAAGCTCGTTCAGCGAAACATTACAAAGCGGGCTTTGCTCGTTCACCCGCAGTTCAACTATTTCCACCCTGCTGCGCGCGAACACCTCGCGCTTTAAAAAGCCCGGATACTTTAAAAGCCTGTCGATTTCCTCAGCCGCCTGAAGTTCTGGATTGACAGCCAGCGAAAGCGCAAAAGTTTTACGCATTTCATATATCTGTTCGCTGTAATCAGGATTGCATATGCGCACAATAGTATGAATATCCGGATTCAGATAGTGTGCAGTCATACAGCAAAGCAGATTCACCTCATCGGCAGAAGTCGTAACGATAAGCAGATCGGCCTCACGCACGTCAGCCTGCAGAAGTATATTCATCAGAGTACAGTCCCCGCAGACCGCCATCACATCATACTGTTCCACCGCTTCCTCAAGCCGCCCGGCGTTTTTATCTATCAAAATTATCTCATGTCCCTCGGCCGAAAGCTGACGCGTCAGCCGGTCGCCGGATTTCCCCACACCGGCAATCAAAATCTTCACAGTATTACCTCGCTTAAGCCTTAATACAATCTTAATACACTTATAGATTATAGCAAATAAATTCAGAAAGGCAAGAGGAACTTTAAATTTATATTCTTAAATGATATAATTATAATAAAAGGAGCGCAGTTATGGACAAGAAAGATATTTATAAATTACTTGACAATCTTGGTATCAAGTACGAAATCACCGAACACAAAGCAGTTTTTAACATGGAGGAGTTAGCCGACATCGCTCTTCCTTATCCTGAGGCCGAAGCAAAAAATCTTTTTGTGCGTGACGACAAAAAGCTTAACTACTACCTTATTACCGTTAAGGGCAGCAAGCGCGTCGATCTCAAAGCTTTCAGAAAACAAAACGGTACGCGGCCTTTGACTTTTGCCTCGGAAAATGAACTTAAATCGGTAATGGAGCTCATTCCGGGTGCTGTCACTCCGTTCGGCATATTGAACGACCGCGAACGGAAAGTGAAGTTTTTTATAGACAGTGAATTCACCGGATCGCCCGGGCTTATCGGAGTGCATCCGAACGACAACACCGCCACCGTCTGGCTGAGTACCGATGACCTTATAAATATAATAAAAAAACATGGAAACAGTGTGTATTCAATAGAACTGTAAATACCAAACTAATCGTCAAATTGGAATTAATTTTTAAGAAAATATATAACGGAAAGGAAAGTATAAAATGAACAAATTAAAAGCGGGAATTTCCTTAATAATTTTAGGGAATATATTGTATTTATCATATATTTTTTTCACCGGAAATGAAACAAGTTCGTTCGGAGAATTTACTCAGGGACTGTTGCTGGGATTGTCGGTAGGTACTAATTTAACAGGAATAATATTATCAATTATTTATTTGACAAAAGAGAAAAAACAATAAAATCCGGAGGTAAAAAGATGTATAAAGCAGTTGTTATAGAGTATTCGCCAAAGGCGGACGATATGGCACAAAAAGCAGAAGACAGAGCAAATGAAATGTCAGAAAAAGGGTATGAATTAGTTACTATGTCGATTACGGGAGCAGCAAAAGCAATTTTAGTATTTAAAAAATAAGGAGTTTCTATGAATAGTATTATAATATACGGCTCTCATTACGGAACAACAAAACAGTATGCCGAAGAGCTTTCCAAAAGGACTGATATAAAAGTAATATTTTTTAAGAATGTTAATCAGCAAATAAATGATTTTGAC
>USHL01000134.1 GCA_900554525.1 uncultured Oscillospiraceae bacterium
GAGGTTATCCCCATAAACGGCAGCGAAAGAGGGAGTATTTTAAGCGCGGGAACAGCGCGCATGTCGCCGAGAAAATGCTCGGCGATAAATTCGGCGCCGAAATAGACTACGGCCACCGAGGCTGCCGCCATAATAAGGGTGAGCTGAACGGCGCGCCGCAGTATTTTAAGGGTTCCCTTGCGGCTGCCGAGCGCCAGCTCCTCAGCGACAAGACGGGTAACGGCGGTGCATATGCCGGAGGTCGCAAAGGTGGCGGCAAGGACATAAACCGAAAAAACAAGCTGATAAAGTCCGATACCCTCCGGGCCTATCAGAGCGGCGAGCCATACCTTAAATATAATACCTACAAAACGCAATATCATTGAAGACGCCGTAAGGATAAGGGCGTTTTTTATAAATACCGTTTTTCTCAAGACAATCACTCCTGCTTTATATATTTATGTGACAATAAGGCGGTTAATGAGTTGAAAAAACGGCGTAATAATAATATAATAGTAAAAAAGGAAAAACGGCGGTGAAAAAATGAATTCTCCTCTTGCTGACAGACTGCGTCCGCAAAAAATCGAAGAGGTGGCGGGGCAAAAGCATTTATTGTCCGAGGGAAAGGTGCTGCGGCGGATAATTGATTCAAAAAATATCCCTAATCTGATATTTTACGGTCCCTCCGGCGTGGGAAAAACCACTGTGGCAAATATAATTGCCTCAACAAGCGGAAAAAAGCTTCATTATCTGAATGCGACCACCGCTTCCACGGCGGATATTAAGGAAATAATAAATTCGATAGGCTCGTTCGGAGCGGAGGGCGGAATACTTCTTTACCTTGACGAGATACAGTATTTTAATAAAAAGCAGCAGCAGATATTGCTTTCCTTTATCGAAACGGGTGATATAACGCTTATTGCCGCGACGACCGAAAATCCTTATTTTTATGTTTACAACGCGATACTCAGCCGTTCGACGGTGTTTGAATTCAAGCCGCTGTCTCCCGAAGATATACGCGAGGTTATGGACCGGGCAATAGGGATTATTGCCGCGGAAAAGGGGAAAAAGCTCGAAATTTCGGAGAAGGCGCTCAAATCGCTCTGCGCGGCGGCGGCGGGCGACGTGAGGCGGGCGCTTAATATGCTGGAGCTTTGCGTGCTTACAAGCGAGACCGATAAGGATATTATTGTTTCCGACGGTACTGCCGAGGATATTTTAGCCTCAAACGCCGTCAGATATGACCGTGAGGGCGATGAGCATTACGATATAATTTCAGCCTATCAGAAGTCTATGCGCGGCTCCGATCCCGACGCGGCGCTTTATTATCTCGGCCGTCTTCTGGCGGCGGGGGATCTGCCCAGCGCCTGCCGCAGACTGCTGGTCTGCGCAAGTGAGGATGTCGGGCTTGCGTTTCCGCAGATAATCCCGATAGTTAAGGCGGCGGTTGATACCGCTGTGATGGTAGGGCTCCCCGAAGCGAGGATTCCGCTTGCCGACGCAGTTGTGCTGGTAGCGACCTCACCTAAGTCAAATTCGGCATATAACGCGATAAACGCCGTAATGGCGGATATTGAAAGGGGCATCGGCGGAAGTATTCCCCGTCAGCTCCAGAACAAGCACTTTGATGGTGAGGACGCCGAGCAGAAAGGGCAGAATTATAAATATCCTCACGATTTTCCGAAGCATTATGTTGTTCAGCAGTATCTGCCCGATCAAATAAAAAATAAAAAATATTATGAATTCGGGGATAATAAAACCGAACAGCGGTATAAAGAATACTGGGAGTCGGTTAAGGGCTGCAAATGAATTATGTAAACCGAAAAAGGGGAGAAAAATGGGCAAAAACGAGATTCCGGCAAAAACACTTGTTCTGTGGCAGCTGCGCGTAGCTGCGGCAGCGGTGATAATAACCGCGGCAAGCGCGTTTCTCTGTATGATATCTGTTTGGTTTCTTATTTTGACGGCCCTTTTGGCAGTGTTCTCCGCTTTCGTGCTTTTTTGGTATCTTCCTCATTATCTGCGAAGCTATGAGCTGCTTTTTCCGAAGGGCGCGGTCATTATAAACCGCGGTGTTTTTATTAAGACGACGCATATAATGCCTTTTTCCCGTCTTATATACGCGCAGAGCATCTCAACTCCGCTGGCAAAGGCGTTTGACCTTGCGGCGATAAGCCTTAAGGCGGCGCGCAGCAGCCTTATAATTCCCGAGATAGAGGCCGATGACGTTTCCCGTTTTATCGATGCGCTTACGGCGGAGGGTGAAGTATGAAAAAAGAATTCAGGGCACATCCGCTGATGATATTAAGCCTGATGAAGCCATTTTTATTTGTGCTTATACTTCCTGTCTTAAAAGGTGTGTTGGAATATATCTTAAATCAAACCGTGACCGGGATTCTGCGGCTTGAAGCTTTAGCGTTTGCGGTTATAGCAGTATTGGCCTTTTTTCGGTGGCGCTCCTTTCGCCTTATATGCGGAAAAAGCTCCGTTACAGTTGAAATGGGTATATTAATAAAAAAACATTCGGTGATAAAAATCGATCGGCTTTCGTCGGTTCAGTCGGTGCAGAATCCGCTTGACGCAGTGTTCCGTGCGGTTACCTACTGCATAAATACAGAAGCGGGCAGAAAGGCTCAGTCTGATTTTAAATTTAAGCTGAGCGCAAAGGAGAGTGCAAAGGTCTCAAAGCTGCTTTACGGGGGGAGAAATCCTACGGCGGTGAAGTTTTCGGCTGTTAAGGTTGCGATGATGGCGGCCACTACGTCGTCTGCGGTTACCGGAATGATTGTCGGAGTTCCCGTGATAAATAAGGCCGGTAATCTGTTGGGTATAGCGCTCAGCGAGATGCTTTTCGATGAAATAAACAATGTTTCTGGTGAAATCAACACCTATTTCCCGCCGGTGGTAAATACGGTAACTCTTATAATTCTGCTCAGCTATGCGGTTTCGTTTTTTTATGCGTTTTTTAAATATATAAATTTCAGCCTTTTTCTTGAAAAGGATAAGCTAGAGGTGCGCTCCGGATTTTTTGTGCGCAGCCGCACTTCATTTAAAAAGGCTTCCGTAAACGATGTAAAGATAGAACAGACTCCGCTGATGCGGTTTTTCAGAAGATATGCGCTTAAGGTAAGCGTAGGCGGCTACGGCGAGGCCAAAAAGGAGTCAGCGGTGATAGTTCCTTCGGGAAGACGCGGAGAGATTCGGCGTCAGTTTTCGGCATATTTCCCGTTCCTTGAGCCTGACGCACAGCCGCTCAGAGCCAAGCGTGATTTTGTGACGAAAAACCGATTCCTTTACTGGCCGGGAGTGTTCTTTATTATTACTGCCGCGGCAGCGGTTATTCTTGCTTTGATATTTAAAGATTTCGGCCGTCTGATACTTTTTCTTACACTTGTTATCTGTGCGGTAATATTATACGCGGCAGACCTTGCGATGTTTGAATACCGTTTCGGGAGACTGAGTATGGGCAGCAATATTTTTGCCAGAAGTGTCAGAGGCTTTCGCACCTGCGAGCTGTACTGTCCGAAAGAGAATATCGGACAGATTAAAATAATCCGCAATATTCCGGATATTCCGCTCAAAACCTGCAAGGTGGTGATTTCGGTGCGCTCCGAGAGCGCCGATCATATAAAGGTGCGTCACCTTAATTACAGCGACGTTAAAAAAAGCATTTATGAATGTTATAATATTAAGGTATAAATTTCTGATAAAGGCGCAGACTATAAAAAAAGAATGTTTCACGTGAAACACTGCGAGGTTTTGATAATGGAAATATTTCTTAACTGTCTGTATGCCTTTTTGGTGGGGGGCTTTATCTGTCTGATAGGGCAAATACTTATCGACTATACTAAGCTTACTCCGGCAAGGATTTTGGTCTCCTTTGTCGTGGCGGGAGTTGTTTTGACGGCGGTAGGTGTTTATGAACCGCTGGTAAAATTCGCGGGCGCAGGAGCGACCGTGCCGCTGACCGGCTTTGGATACAGCCTTGCCAGGGGGGTTGAAGAGGCGGTAAAAGAGTACGGATTTATGGGAGTGCTTTGCGGAGGAATCACTGCAACCGCCGCAGGCATTACAACATCGGTGGTGGCGGGTTATCTGATGTCACTGCTGTTCAAACCGGGAGACAAAACTTAAAAAGGCGCCGGATATTCCCCGGCGCCTTATCTTTTGCTTACAGCCTATTTACATTTTGCGGTTTAGCTGATATAATAGTTATGTTTCACGTGAAACATTCTGTTTTTAAGGAGACCTGCAATGGGAAAGATAATCTCGGTTGTGAATCAGAAGGGCGGAGTGGGCAAAACCACTACGGCTGTAAATTTGGCGGCGGCGGTCGGTCTGGCCGGCAAAAAAGTGCTTTTGGTGGACGCCGACCCTCAGGGCAACTCAACCAGCGGATACGGCATTAATAAAAAACAGACGGCGGCAACCTCATATGAGCTGCTGATAGGCACGGGAAAGCTGGAAAATGCGATAATAAAGACCGAGTTTAAAAATATAGATATTGTGCCTTCGTCTATGGATCTTGCGGCGGCAGAGGTGGATTTGATTGAAATCACTCACCGTGAAGCGCAGCTTAAAATGGCGCTTGCGGCGGCCAGAGATAAATACGATTACATATTTATAGACTGTCCGCCGTCGCTGGGACTCATAACCATAAACGCGCTGACTGCCAGTGATACGGTGCTTGTTCCTATACAGTGTGAATATTTTGCGCTTGAAGGGCTTTCGCAGCTTATG
>USHL01000135.1 GCA_900554525.1 uncultured Oscillospiraceae bacterium
GCGGTCGCGTTTTCCGGCGGGAATTTCGGTGATTACTTCCGAATAGGGGTAGCGGTATTGTTTTACAAAAAGCACTTCGTCATTCTCGGTAAGAGCCGCCACGCAGACTCCGCCGCGGTGTTCGACCACCTCACGCGAAGAGACAGCGCCGTTCGGCAGAAGCGCTTTGTCGCGCCGCAGGTTTATTATTTTTCCTTTATAGATATATTCGGAGGATAATTGTTTTTCTGTTAAATTCATTAATTTCACCTTTCGCAAATATAATTAGTTTATAGGAGAATTATTGGAGTGAGTAGGGTTTGGATAATATAGTAAGCGCAAAGGAATACGATTATTTGGAAAGAAAAAAGGCAATTGACCGGATATGCGGAGAATATGGGTTTATCAAAAAAAGCGCTATAGGACGAAGCTGTGCCGGACGTGATATCACCGCCCTGAAGATAGGGTCGGGAGCGGAGTATGTTCTGTTTGCGGCGGCGTTTCACGGAAGCGAGCGTATAACATCGGTGATTCTTCTTATGTTTGCAGAGGAGCTTTTCCGTGCAGTTAAAAATGACGAATGCATAGGCGGGCTGAATGTAAAGCGTGCGCTGCACGGACGCGGGGTTATTATTGTGCCCTGCGTAAACCCGGACGGCTGTGAAATTTCACTGTGCGGAGCAAAAGCCTGCGGAGCGCTCGGAAACACAATATCAAGGCTGTGCAGAAATGATTTTGAGCATTGGAACGCAAACCTGCGCGGAGTTGATATAAACCATAATTTTGATGCCGGCTGGAAAGAGCTGAGGCAAAAGGAACGGGACGCGGGAATATACGGCCCGTCGCCGAGGCGGTTCGGGGGCTTTAAACCGGAAAGCGAGCCTGAGACCTTGGCGCTTACGGAACTGTGCCGTACCGTTAACATACGTCATGTACTGGCTCTGCATTCGCAGGGTGAGGTGATATACTGGAGTTACGGCAATAATATGCCGCCGCGCAGCAAAAAGATGGCTGAAATAATGGCTACATCATCAGGCTATGCGCTTGATGCTCCGCTGGGTCTTGCCGACGGAGGAGGCTTTAAGGATTGGTTTATCAGCGAATTCCGGCGCCCCGGATTTACGGTGGAGGTGGGGCTCGGGGAAAATCCCTTGCCGGCCGGCAGCGCGGGAGAAATTTACGCGAAGATACGCGAAATGCTTTTTCTGTGTACTATTATGTGATTATAAATTAAAGCATATCCGGGTAGCCGGATATGCTTTTTTATTATACAGAAAGGTCTTCTACGATAAGATTGCGGACGGTGTTTTCATCAGCGTCCGGCGCTTTGTCTCTGACCGCGAAGAATTTTTCCGCGACCTGCGGGAAAAGAGCATAGCTTAAAACATCCTCTTCGGATTTTCCGATACCCTTTTCTTTCATTTCAAGTGCGTATTTTTCAAGCTCCGGTTCGAGAAGGTCTGCGGGACGGCAGGTAATTACCTTATCGTCCCCGATAGCCTTTTTGCGAACCTCTTCATTTACTTCGGCAGGCAGGCGGCCGTATTCGCCGCGGAGCAAAGCCTTGGATTCCTTAGTGACCATCTTATAGCGCTCGCCGGAAAGAACGTTGAGCACGGCCTGTGTTCCTACAATTTGGCTGGTCGGAGTGACAAGCGGGGGATAACCGAAGTCTTTTCTTACTCTCGGCACCTCGGCAAGCACATCATAGTATTTATCTTCGGCATTTGCCTGCTTGAGCTGTGAAAGCAGATTGGAAAGCATACCGCCCGGAACCTGATAAATAAGGGTTTTGGTATCGACGCTCAGTACCTTCGGATCGAGTATTCCTTCGGCTTTGAGACGGTCTGCGACCTTGCGGAAATGGGCAGCAGCTTCACTTAAAACGGTAAGATCAAGCCCTGTATCGCGTGGGGTGCCTTTGAGCGTGGCTACCAGTGATTCGGTAGACGGGTTGGAAGTACCGTTTGCAAACGGGGACAGTGCACAGTCAACTATATCAACGCCGGCCTGTGCCGCCATAAGATAGGTCATATCACCTGTTCCGGTAGTATTGTGCGTATGCAGATGTATCGGTACACTGATGTTTTCCTTAAGCTTTTTGACAAGCGAATAAGCGTCATAAGGGAGCAGAAGGTTAGCCATATCCTTTATGCAGATGACATCGGCGCCCATTTTTTCAAGCGTTTTAGCAAGCTCTACAAAATATTCCTCATTATGGACGGGACTTACGGTGTAGCTGATTGCCGCTTCGCAGATACCGCCGTATTTTTTACAGCTTTTCATGGCCTGCTCCATATTGCGCGGGTCATTGAGCGCGTCGAAAATGCGTATAACGTCGATACCGTTTTCTATTGATTTTTTGACGAACATATCGACGACATCATCGGAATAGTGTTTATAGCCTAAAATATTCTGGCCGCGCAGCAGCATCTGGAGCTTAGTATTGGGCATATGCTTTTTTAGCACACGAAGTCTTTCCCACGGGTCTTCGTTGAGAAAACGCATGCAGGAATCAAAGGTGGCTCCGCCCCAGCATTCAAGGCTCCAGTAGCCTGCTGAATCAAGGGTTTCGAGAGCCGGAAGCATATCCTCTAATCTCATTCTGGTCGCGGCTTGGGACTGATGAGCGTCACGCAGAATGGTATCGGTAATATATAATTTTTTGTTATCCATTTTTGACACTCCTTAAATTAACCTAACAGCGAAATGAGCACTCCGGCTGCAATAGCCGAGCCGATAACGCCTGCGACATTCGGGCCCATAGCGTGCATCAGCAGGAAGTTGGAGGGATTCTCTTTCTGACCCACCATCTGAGAAACGCGCGCCGCCATAGGAACAGCCGAAACGCCTGCGGAGCCTATAAGCGGATTGACTTTGTTTTTGCAGAAGAGATTCATAATCTTGGCGAACAGAACACCGCCTGCGGTAGCTACTCCGAAAGCGACAACGCCCATAAGGATAATCTCAAGCGTCTGGAGTTTTAAGAAGGTTTCCGCGGTAGCGGTAGCGCCGACCGAAATGCCGAGGAATATGGTAACTATGTTCATAAGCTCGTTCTGAGCGGTTTTGCACAGACGTTCGGCAACGCCGGATTCTTTCCACAGGTTGCCGAGCATAAGGCAGCCGACCAGCGGAGTAGCAGACGGTACGAGCAGGGCAACAAATATCGTGACTGCTATCGGGAAGATTATTTTTTCACGTTTGGAAACTTCACGCAGCGGCTTCATAACGATCTGGCGTTCCTTTTTGGTAGTCAGAAGCTTCATAATCGGAGGCTGTATAACCGGGACAAGCGCCATATATGAATAAGCCGCAACGGCGATAGGTCCTAAAAGCCCGGGCTGAAGTATTGTGGTTGTGTAGATGGCGGTAGGCCCGTCCGCACCGCCGATGATGCCTATGGACGCTGCTGCCTCCTGATTAAAGCCTAAATAAATACATCCGATAAATGTGGCAAAAATACCTATCTGTGCGGCTGCCCCCAAAAGCAGTGATTTAGGATTGGAGATCAACGGACCGAAATCGGTCATAGCGCCTATTCCTACGAATATAAGGCAGGGATATATACATGTCTTTACGCCTATATAAAGATAGTCGAGAAGACCGCCGTTGCTCATTATATATCCGTAGCTTTGATAATGCTCAGAACTCGGATCCATAAACGCTGCCCAGATATCGCCGTGGTACATATCGGCGCCGGGCAGATTGGTGAGCAGCATACCGAACGCTATACCGATAAGCAGCAGCGGCTCGAATTTTTTCTTTATGGCAAGCCATAAAAGAAGCAGGGAAACGAGAATCATCACAAGGTTTCCCCAGTTTTCCTTAATATTGCCGAAAAGCATATAAAAGCCCGTGCTTTCGGCAAATTCAATCATTCTGTCTAACATATCAGCATCTCCCAAAATCAGGCGATTACGCAGAGAACCGCTCCGGTCTCAACCGCAGTGCCCGCGGCAACATTTACTGAAGCTATTGTGCCGTCGCAGGGAGACATAATTTCATTTTCCATTTTCATGGCTTCCAGAATCATAAGCACATCGCCTTTTTTAACCTTGGCACCGTTCGATACGTTTACGCTCAGAATGGTACCGGGCATCGGGCTTGATACGGTTTCGCCGCCGGCAGCGGGGGCTGCAGCAGGAGCCGGTGCCGGAGCGGGCGCAGGTGCCGGAGCAGCTGCAGGAGCGGGGGTGGGAGCAGCGGCCGGCTTAACATCTTTTGCGTCGACAGCTTCTAAAGTGATTTCATAGGCTGTGCCGTTTACGGTAACATTGTATTTTTTCATTTTAAACACCTTTTCTGAAAATTATATTTTTTTAAACGAAAGTATTCTGATGGCGGAAATATCTGTTCCCATATCTTCCGCTACGGCCGCTGCTATTGCGGCCAGTATTTCCTGACGGTTTTGTATAGGTTGAACGGCGGGGGCCGGTGAAGGGGCCGGAGCCGGTATCTCGGACGGTTTGTTCTTTTCCGAAGCTCTGCACAGAGCGCTTACTATATAACAAAGTATGACGATACATATAAGCCCCAGAAATACTACTCCCATTCCCATACCTACTACAAATGCAGTTGACATAATGTGCACCTCCTCAAGGCCTGAATTTAATTGTGATTAATTTAACAAATATTAGCCCAATCAAATTTATTATATAAGTTAAAGGTTGTTAACACAATATCATAAAGTTAATTTTGTCAAAAAATTAATATATAAATTTGATTCATAAC
>USHL01000136.1 GCA_900554525.1 uncultured Oscillospiraceae bacterium
AGCGACGGATCCTCCACCTTTGTTTCATCGAACGGCTCGGTTTTTACCGTGCCGCCGTTTTCTGTGAAAATGCGGTTGCGGCTGTTTTCGCTTCTGCCCATTATAAAGTAGGCTGTAACCGCTTTTGTGCCGTCAGGAGAAGTACCGATGACGATTCCGCGGCCGACGTACGAATTACCGTTTATAAGTTTTCCGACATTATTAACTTTATAAATCTCCACTTTTAAGACTCCTTTGCTTTATCGTGACAAACCTTTTCGACCGCAAGCGGAAGTATCTGCCATTCCGCCTCGGTCATAACCCGCTTTTGAAGCGTTTGAGGAGTATCTCCCTCTTTAACATCGACGGCTTTCTGCATAATTATTTCGCCGCCGTCGGTAACTTCGTTTACAAAATGCACTGTCGCGCCGGTAACTTTAACGCCGTATTCAAGCGCCGCTTCGTGTACATGAAGACCGTAAAAGCCGTCACCGCAGAAAGAGGGGATAAGCGACGGATGGATGTTTATTATACGTTTCGGGTATTTTGAAGTGAACTTTTCGCTTAAAATACACATAAATCCTGCCAGTACGATAATATCTATACCGTTTTCTTCAAGAGAATTTATTATATCCGTTTCAAAAGCTTCACGGTCAGAATACTTTTTACGCAGGAAGACTTCGCTTTTTATTCCGGCCCCGGCCGCGCGTTCAAGCGCATATGCATCGCTGCTGCTGGAAATCACAAGCTTGATTTCACCGGAAGTCAGTATACCGCTTTTCTGTGCGTCGATGAGGGCCTGTAAATTAGTACCGCCGCCTGAAACCAAAACCGCAATATTTATTTTTCTGCTCATATGATCTCGACCTTAGCTTCGGATTTTACGATGCTGCCTATGATATATGCGTCTTCTCCGTTTGCTTTAAGAATATCCAATGCGGCTTCGGCATCTTTTTCAGAGACGACCGCACTCATTCCGACACCCATATTATAGGTGTTGAACATATCGCGTTCGGGAATATTCCCGGTCTTGGCAATCAAATCAAAAATCGGAAGTACTTTGATTGCAGCCCTTGTGATTTTTGCGCCGTAGCCGTCGGGAATACTGCGCGGAATATTTTCGTAAAATCCGCCGCCGGTAATATGAGAAACGGCCTTCACTTTTACTTTTTCAAACAGGGAAAGCATCGGTTTAACATATATTTTGGTGGGCGCCAAAAGCGCATCGCCGAGCGATACTCCGCCGAGCTCTTCGCGCGGTGAGGTCAAATCGCAGTTTTCAATATCAAAAACCTTTCTGACCAGTGAAAAGCCGTTGGAATGAACACCGCTCGAAGGCAGAGCGATTATAACGTCCCCTTCTTTTATGGCGCTCTTGTCTAAAATATTTTTTTTATCGACAGCGCCGACCGAAAAACCGGCAAGGTCGTATTCGTTTTCCGGGTAAAAACCGGGCATTTCAGCGGTTTCTCCGCCTATAAGCGCCGCTCCGCTCTGAACACAGCCCTCTGCAACGCCTGAGACTATCTCTGCTATTCTTTCGGGAATGTTTTTGCCGCAGGCGATATAGTCAAGGAAGAATAGCGGTTTTGCACCGCAGCAGATTATATCGTTTACGCACATAGCTACGCAGTCGATTCCGACAGTGCTGTGCCTGTCCATAAGAAAAGCGAGCTTCAGCTTTGTGCCTACACCGTCTGTCCCGCTGACTAACACGGGACGCTCCATACCGGCAACGTCCAGTTCAAAAAGTCCGCCGAAGCCGCCTATATCGGAGCATACGCCGTTTGTCATAGTTCGCGCGATATGCTGTTTCATAAGCTCTACGGCTTTGTAGCCGGCAGTGATGTCTACGCCGGCGTCGGCATATGACTTAGAATAAGATTCGTTCATTTCAAAAATCCTTTTTGTGTTATTCTTTTCCGTTCCAGCAATATGTACAGAGCTTGCATTTATCTATTCCGATAGCTTCGATTATACCGTCGAGCGACTGAAATTCAAGTGAGGCAAAACCCAGCTTATCGCAGATACAGCGACGCAGCTTTTTGCCTCTTTCAGTAGAGGAATCGCTGTATTCGTCGATAAATTTGAAGCCTTCTTCGCCCTCAAGCTCAACTATAACACGGCGGGCGATGAGCTCCATTTCATTTGTTGAACGTGAAAAGTTAAGATACTTGCAGCCGTACATTATGGGAGGGCAGGCCGAACGCATATGTACGGATTTCGCACCGTTTGAATAGAGAAAATCCACAGTTTCCTTAAGCTGTGTTCCGCGTACGATTGAATCGTCGACAAACAGCAGATTCTTGCCGAGAATAAGTTCGTGGATGGGAATTTGCTTCATTTTGGCTACCTTATTGCGCTCCTTTTGCTTGGTAGGCATAAAGCTTCTTGACCATGTGGGGGTATATTTTATGAAAGCACGCGCGAAATCCTTTCCGCTTTCGTTGGCGTAGCCTATAGCGTGCGGCGTGCCGGAATCAGGAACACCGCCGACATAATCGATATCGTCGGTAATCCCGGTCTCCATATCATGCTTTGCCATGATTTTTCCGTTACGGTAGCGCATAAGTTCAACGTTTACACCCTCATAACAAGAGGTTGGGTAACCGTAATAGCTCCACAAAAATGAGCAGATTTTCATTTTTTCGCCGGGAGCCGCAAGCTGTGTAAGGCTGTCGGCGGTTAATTCTACTATTTCGCCCGGGCCAAGCTCTTTTTCATTTTCATATCCGAGCTTCAGGTATGCGAAGGATTCGAATGAAACACAGTAGCCGGTTTCATTTCTGCCGACGAGCACCGGCAGTCTGCCGACTTTATCCCTTGCGGCAATGATTGAGCCGTCGTCCTTAAGTATAAGGACAGAAGCGGTGCCTTCAATGGAATCCTGCGCAAATTTTATGCCCTCTGCAAAGCTGTGCTTTTGATTAATAAGCGCTGCCACAAGCTCCGTTGTGTTAACCTTTCCGCCGGTCATAGCACCGAAATGACCTCCGGTTTCGGAAAGGTATTTTTTAATCAGTTCCTCAGCGTTGTTTACCACACCGATAACACAGATGGCATATGTGCCGATATCGGCACGGATAAGCAGGGGCTGCGGATCATAGTCGCTTATGCAGCCTATAGCCGCGCAGCCCTTCATTTCGTCAAAAATGTCTTCGAATTTGGTTCTGAAAGGTGAGTTTTGGATATTATGTATTTCGCGCTGGAGACCTAATTCGCTGTCATAGGCCGCAACACCTCCGCGGCGCGTGCCTAAATGTGAATGGTAGTCTGTGCCGAAAAAAACGTCGGAAATAGTGTCATTTTTGCCGACCGCTCCGAAAAATCCGCCCATATTATGCTCCTTAAAAATCTGTGATTATGCAAAGAAAAGTTTCGAAAGTGTCATCGGGTCGATATATTCGCCGCTTTTGTAAACGCGCATATTGCCCGAAGCTATTTCGTCTATTAGCATTACGTTGCCGTCTGCATCATATCCGAATTCAAATTTGATATCATAAAGGTCAAGGCCTTTTTCTTTAAGATCATCGGCGACTATTTTTGTTATCTGCTGGGTCATAGCCTTTATGTCGTCGTACTGTTTTTCGGTCATAACGCCTAAAACGACAAGACCGTCCTTTGTCACCAGCGGATCGCCCTTTTCGTCGTTTTTGAAGGTGATTTCAACATAGGCGGGAAGATCCGCGCCTTCCTCAATATAATCGCTGTAACGGCGCAGGAAGCTGCCTACTGCTTTGTAACGGCAGATAATTTCAAGCCCTTTTCCGAATACTTTCGCGGGAAGAACCTCCATTGTGGTGTCATCAAGGTTGGCGCTGACGTAATGAGTTTTGATACCGGCGGCGTTTATTTTTTCAAAGAAATATACCGACATCCGAAGATTTACGTCGCCTACGCCGTCGATGGTAAGCCCGACAGAATTCTCGCCCGGATCAAAAACACCGTCCTTTCCGGTGCAGTCATCCTTGAATTTGAGCAGGAAGTTTCCGTTGTTAAGTTCAAAAACATCCTTGGTTTTTCCGGTGTAAACAAGCTTCTTTTCCATATTTTGTATCTCCTTTAAAATAATTGCTTATCAGTTTTGCTGTAAAGCGGCGTCCTTTTCAAGAATTTTTTCCGAATCAGCACGGCGTTTTGCATCCAGCTTTTCGGCAAGCGCTTCGTCGGTTACAGCTAAAATTTCCACAGACAATAAAGCGGCATTGACGGCACCGTCTATTGCAACTGTGGCTACGGGTATGCCTGAGGGCATCTGTACAGTCGAAAGAAGGGCGTCAATACCGTTTAATTTCCCGGAATTTATCGGTATGCCGATGACCGGCAGAGTAGTGTTTGCGGCGATAGCTCCTGCAAGGTGGGCAGCCATACCGGCGGCGGCTATAACAGCGCCAAAGCCGTTTTTGCGTGCGTTTACGCTGAAGGCTTTTGCTTCTTCCGGGGTACGGTGAGCAGAAAAAACATGCATTTCATAAGGTACACCGAAACTTTTAAGCATATCGGCGGCTTTTGAAACGGTTGGCAGGTCGCTGTCGCTTCCCATAATAATAGCTATTTTTTTCATAATGGACCTCCATAAAAAAATAAAAAAGCGCACTTATCCGTAAAAGATAAGAGCGCCCAGACGGTCGGCTTTATAAGTCCTTTGATTCATGTGGTGCTCCACTTATCCGTCAGTCACAAAGAACAGCTGAATTTACTATATCTTGTATACCGAAATTATATCAT
>USHL01000137.1 GCA_900554525.1 uncultured Oscillospiraceae bacterium
TGACATATACCCTTGAAGCCGAAATAAATCTTGAAAGCGGCGAAATTTCGATGTATTTCAAAAACCCCAACGCCTCTAACCACGACGTTGCGGTGGAGATGTACATAATATCCGAAGGAAAAGAAACGCTGGTCGCCTCCTCCGGCCTTATAAAGGCGGGCTACGGGCTTTACAATATGTCGCTCGATATCGACAGCTCGCTTCTGAGCAAAGGCGATTACGAAGGCAAATACAAGGTGATATATTATAACCCCGAAACCGGCGAGCGGGCGCTTATCGAATCCGATATCACAGACCTTAAGATAACAGCCGAATAAAGGTTATCCCTCCGCGGCGCCGACAAAGGCGGCGTCGCGGAGTGTATAATAATAAATAACTGAAAGGAAGTAATCTCGAAATGAAAAAAATAATATCCGGCGTGCTCAGCGCCGCACTTGTTCTGAGTATGGGAATTACCGCCCTTGCTCAGGAAGCAGGAGATCCTGTAACCATCACCAGCGTGACTGAAAACAACACAAGCACCCATACCGTTGACGTTAAAGTTAGCGGTGAAAGTGAAGAAAAGGTTTACTCGGTAGACGTGGCGTGGGAATCAACCGATTTCACCTATACCGTTGCAGGTAACGGCAAGTGGGACCCTGCAACCCATACATACGGCGGCAATACTCCAACCGGCGGAAGCTGGGATAAAACCTCGGCTAAAGCCACAGTAACCAACCACTCCAACGCAGCCGTCGGCGTAGCCGCAAATATAGATACTGATACTGCAAACGGAGTTACCGCCAACGTCGGAGTAGACAAGAATACCTTAGTGACCGGCGACGGGCGCACCTATGACAATGCCGACAAAACCGATGTTACGATTACGGTTTCGGGCACTCCCAATACTTCAACCGACTTTACAGTCGGAAAAGTTACTATCACCCTTTCGGCAGCTGACTAAAATCAGCACAAAACAAAATAATAAATACACATTTAAGCCGCCGCGTTGGCCCAAGCTGTCCTTTGAGCGCGGCGGCAGCTTTCATTTAACGACTATGAACAAACTCAAAAAAACCGCAGCCGTGATTCTCACAGCTCTGCCGGTAATGCTTGCAGCGGCGGCAATCGCCATTCATATTACAGGCAAAAACGAAGAAAAAAACGGCGAATTTCACGTCCCGCCATTTGAGGAACAGGCGGTTGAGGGCGTGCCGTATACCGGCCGTGAGGATTACCGTGAGCTTAAAATAACCGAGGATTTCACCGTTTCGCTCTGCACAAGTCTGACGCTTGACACGGGCGCCGAACAAACCGCGGGAAAAACCGACATTTACTTTACCTCCCACCCGCAGAACCGCGCGCTCCTGCGTATTTTTCTTTATGACTCAGCAGGAAACGGGCTTTACTCGAGCGGACTTATAAGGCCCGGCGAATATCTTAAGACCGCCGAGCTGAACCGCATACCGGAGCAAAGCGGCAAAATAACCGTAAAAATTCTCTCTTACGAGCCGGATACCTATTACAGCGCCGGTACCGCCGCCGCGGAGATTTACCTGGAAATAAATTAAACCGTCCCGATATATTCAGGACGGTTTTTTATTATATATCCGCCGCATAAGCACGGCAACAAAAGTGACAGCTTAAAGTCCGCAGGAGGTTTTGCAGGCTTCGTCGAAGCGGTCGTTCGCATTGCTTTCGTAAAAGCGGTAGCCGCCCGCAAAATTATAAGCCGTAAAGCCGTTCGCTTCAAGAATGCGGCAGGCGATATAGCTGCGAAGACCCGACTGGCACATTACGTATACGGGCTTATTACTGTCAAGCTCCGAAAGCCTTTCCCTTAACTCATCAACCGGAATATTAAGCTCAAAGCCGCCGGCATGACCGCGGGAATATTCCGCGGCAGTGCGGGTATCGAGCAGAGTAACGCCTTCGCGCGGCAAAGTTGCCAAATCCTCATAAAAGAACTGCTTAACTCTGCCCGCGAGCACATTTTCGGCGATAAAGCCCGCCATATTAACAGGGTCCTTCGCAGAGGAAAAGGGCGGAGCATAGGCAAGGTCTAAGTCCTTAAGCGCGGTCACTTTCATTCCTGCCTGCATGGCGGCCGCCAGCACATCAATACGCTTATCGACGCCGTCGGCGCCGATTATCTGAGCGCCGAGTATACGCTCTGAGGGGATTTCAAACAAAAGCTTTACCGTCATTACGCTGCCGCCGGGATAATAAGAGGCGTGGGAGGCGGGAGAAAGTATCACCTTCCCGTATTTTATTCCCGCCGTATTTGCCGCGCGCTCGTTAATTCCGGTCGAAGCGGCGGCCATACCGAATATTTTAAGCACCGACGAAGCCGCCGAGCCTTTATAAACACTCTTTATACCCGCAATATTATCGGCGGCGATACGCCCCTGCTTATTGGCCGGGCCTGCCAGAGATATAAGCGCATTTTGGCCGGTTACGAAATTCTTTATCTGCACCGCGTCGCCGACAGCGTAAATATCCGGGTCGGAGGTCTGCATATGCTCATTTACGGCGATGCTGTTTTTAAGCCCAAGCTCCAGCCCGGCCGCCTTCGCAAGACCGCTTTCGGGCGCTACGCCGATTGCCAGCACCGCCATATCCGCCTCAATAGGTTCGCGGTTTTCAAGAATTACCCTGACGCCCCGCCCGCTCTGCTCAAAGCCGGCGACCGAGGTGCCGAGCATAAGCTTAATCCCGCGTTTGCAGATATAGCTGTGGACAAAGGACGCCATATCTCCGTCAAACTGGGAAAGTAGCTGGCCGAGCCGTTCGACAACAGTCACCTCAAAGCCGGATTCTTTCAGGTTTTCCGCAGTTTCAACGCCGATAAAACCGCCGCCTATTACTACGGCGGAGGGCGCGGCTCCTTTAGGCTCTGCGAAGCCGTCTGACGTACTGCTGTTTTCAGAAGACAAATTACTGATAAGCTTCGAAACCGCGGCTTTTAATTTAAAGGTATCCTCAACAGTACGGAGAGTATAGATTTTATCACCTTCGATTCCGGGGAGAGGAGGTTTTACCGCCGCCGCGCCGGGGGAAAGCACCAGCTTATCGTAGCTTTCCTCAAAGCTTTTGCCGCTTGAAAGGTCGGTAACCGTGACGGTCTTGCTTCCGCGGTTAACGGACGTCACCTCGTGCCTTACCCTGACATCGATATTAAAGCGTGACCGAAAGCTTTCGGGGGTCTGGAGAGTGAGCTCGTCCTCATCCCCGATTATCCCGCCGATATAATACGGCAGCCCGCAGTTAGCGTATGAAACAAAGCCGGAGCGCTCGAAAATGATTATCTCCGCGGTTTCATCAAGTCTTCTGAGCCTTGCCGCCGCCGACGCGCCGCCCGCTACACCGCCTACTATTACAACCTTCATCGTACAATACCTCCGTGATAATCCTTTATGCCGCCGATGTTTTTGACATTCGTATAGCCCATACGCTTAAGCAAAGACACCGCCTGAGCGCTCCGCGCACCGCTGTAGCAATAGACAAACAGAGGAGTGCTTTTATCGGCGGCAAGCGCGGCAACCCCGGCGATTTGATCGAGCGGCACATTTTCACTCTCCGCAAGGTGACCCTCGGCGTATTCCTCCGCCGACCGCACATCGATAAGTCTGGCACCGGTAGTTTTGCGGAACTCTTCCGCGCCCTCGTCAAAAGCCGGTTTTGAAAAAAGTCCGAACAAAGCCATACCGCACCCTCAGCCCAGCATTTCGGCAAGCTGATTTTTCGGCCTCACACCGACCGAAGCAGCGGTTATTTTACCGTTCTTAATAACGACAACCGTCGGTATGCTCGCAACCTGAAACTGCGCCGCAAGCTCCGGCTCTTCGTCGACATTGACCTTGCCGATTTTAGCTTTACCCTCGTAATCCTCGGCGAGCTCTGCGATAACCGGACCGAGCATGCGGCAGGGGCCGCACCACGAAGCCCAGAAATCCAGCATAACCGGAAGCTCGGAATTCACTACTTCCTGTTCAAAATTTTCTTTTGTTATTTTAAGTTCTGCCATAAAGCATGTCTCCTTTTGTTTTGATATCTTTATTTTACCTTTAAAATAACCCGAATACCGTGACTGAGTCTCATAACCGAAAATATTTTTTCGCCTGCAGCAAACATTCCGAATTTTCTGAATTTAACCGAAAAAAACTCCGGCAGAGCCGGAGTTCAGCTATATTTCACGCAGTGCGTCTATATTCTCTATTATAACCGTTCCGCGCTTAAGGCTGACCAGCCCCTCTTCCGAAAAGCGTTTGAGCATCCTGGCCACAACCTCGCGCGCAGAATTCACCTGACGCGCTATTTCCTCATGGGTCATATTGATCTCCTTCTTGCCGGTTTCGGCGTACTGTGCGGCCAAAAAGCGGGCGAGCCGACGGTCGAACCGGTCGAAAAGGAGCTGCTGAACAGCCCTCATAACCGAAGAAAAGCGCTCGGTTACAAGCTCGTACATACAGCATTTTACATATATATTTTCTTCGGCAAGCTTAGCAAAAGCTGAGGAATTGACCGTAAGAAGGCGGGTATCCTTTTCGGCGGTCATATAGGTATCAAAGGTTGTCTCGCTCATCACGCAGGACGCCGACAAGGCGCAGGCATCGCCCGGCTCCAGCCGGAAGAGTGTTATTTCCCTGCCCTCCTCCGACATAATATATACCCGCAGACCGCCGCTTATAACATAAATAAGGCCGAGGCATGCGTCTGAGCCG
>USHL01000138.1 GCA_900554525.1 uncultured Oscillospiraceae bacterium
CGCGGGCGGCTATTCGGGTGTCGATTTTTATATTGACGATATTGTGGTATATGATAAGGCCGACCCGACAAAAGCTAACGTGCTGGAAAACGGCAGCTTTATGTCGGCCGCGGGAGAGCCGGATACCTCCCGCAACCTTATAAGCAACGGTGATTTTGAAAATCTGCGCTCGCTTGTGATCCCCGGCTGGAGCGTTTCGGGCGGCGCCGATTATAATGACGGGAGCGGCATAATCTCGCTTGATTCCGGCGCCGCGCTCACTTCACTGCGCTTCAACGCTGAGGGCGGCGAAATATATTATGCCAAGGTCAACGGAAACGGCGGAATATTAAAAATCAGCTATGACAACGGGCAGGAATACACCCAGTCCTCGGCCGACGGCTATTTTGCGGTTCCGGCCGGCGCTAAGTATATGAGGGTTTCCTATCTCGCGGAAAACGGCAGTGCGTCGGTAAGTCAGATATCGCTGATAAAGGAGGAAAATCCCGAAAACTTTGACTTTGAGTTAAAGGACTTTTCGGAAAACCGTCCTCTTAACTGGATTTCTTATCCGGGTGAGCGCACAGAGGCAGACGATTACAGTATGTCTTGGTCAGCCGGCGGAGGAATCGATGGCAGCGGAGCCATGCTTGCGGAGGCTCTGAAGGCAAATGACGGAAGTCTCGTTATATACAGCGCTCGTCTGCCGGCAAGGAGCAATTATGCCTACAATATTACATTCCAGGGAAAGTATTCAGGCTCCGATATTATGGTTATGCCGCTTATCCGGCTTTACAACGAAAAGGGCTACGATACGACCGATAAGTCCTCTTATCAGTGGCTTAATTCCGTGTTCACCTCAAGTAATGACGGCGAGTGGCACAGCTATTCGGCCGACTTTTCAACGAGCGGAGATACGGCTTTTATCGAAGTGCGGTTTGAGATAAAGTCGTCAGAGGCTGACGGTAGCTTTCTCTTTGACAATATCTCGGTCACTGAGCTGGGAGACGCCGGCGACCCGAATCTGGACTTTGAATCGGGTGAAAACGGCCGTCTGCCGCTTAACTGGGGAACTTATGAGCGCCGCGAGAAACCTGACGCTCCGGGTGAATTTGAGGAAGGCAGCTTCGGCGCATACGAGACTGTAAAGGCAGAAGGCGCCGGACCGGACGGCAGCGCTGCCGCGAGGGTCAGAAAGCTTGATGCTTCCGATACGGAAATGTATTTAACAAGCTCAATGCTCAAGGTCAAGCCTGACACTTATTATACTTTTTCATATGACGCGCTGACGCGTGATACCAGGCAGGGCTCTGTACGAATATGTATACGTCAGTTTGAGGATTCGTCAGGCACAAATGTGGCGGTCGAAAGCGAGGCGTGGCTCTGGCTTACCGATGCATATGCATACGGCTCATATGACTGGCAGGAATTCGGCGGAACCTTTAAGACTACTTCTAAGACAGAATATATAATAATCTGGTTCTCGGTAAAAAATCCCGAGATAAGCGAGACCTACCTTGACAATGCGGCCGTTACCGAGACAGAGGAGATAACCGACCCCAACCTTGATTTTGAATACGTGGCGGGAGGCAGACCGGTCAACTGGTCTGCGGTAACCTCGGACGGCGTCGGCAAGGTTTCGGCGGATAAGAATGTTACCTACCGCGGAAATTATTCTCTGCATGTCGAAAAGGAATACAATAAGATAAACTATACAACCGTTACCATGCAGAAGCCGATATCGGTGGCAGCGGGTGACGAAATAGAATTCGTTGTGCATATGCGCAGCCGCGGCTCGGTGAGCGGAGCCTTTGCCGCGGTTATCGAGGGGCTTGACGCCGGCGGAAATGTCATTCAGACCTGGGTCGGACAGGAGCGCCCGCTCAACGGCGCCGATACCCTTTCGGGCTGGCAGGAATACCGTATCATCTACACTGTAAGCAGAAGCGTGAGACAGGTGCGGCTTATGCTGCGCATCGGCGGAAAATTTGCAGACGCATACTTCGATTCGATAGAGTATTACAACTATACCGAAAGCGGCAATACCGTCTATGCCGAGGATTTTGCTTCACCGTCGTCGGACGGCGTATTCGGAGGCTGGAAATACGAAGCGCTTTCGGGTGCTCCGGTGCTCGGCACATCGGGCGAGGCGTCGGTTGCCGGCGGCGAAAATGACTCCGGCGGCATATATTACGATACCGAAATACTCAAAACCGATTATGTTTATACCTTAACCGCTCATTACCGTACCGCCGGCTCCGCTAAGGGACGGCTGACCGTAACGGCCTACAGCTGGGCGGATAAGCCGATTAAGGAGGTTGTTTCGCAGAGCCTGGAAAACGCTCCCTCGGCTACCGAAACCGTTGTCTCCTTTACGGCTGAAAGCGCCGCTTATTACCGCCTGAAATTTGAAAAGACGGGCGGTGACGGCGAAGTCTTCCTGCAGGATATCGTCATAAAGCAGACCGGTGAGCCGGTTGTGGATTTCGGCTGGGTCGGAAAATGGATAGTTCATCCAGAGGAATATGACCTTATTGAATCGCAGAAAAACAACGAGCGTTATTATTACTTCCGTCAGGAGATAAATCTTGACAGTGAGGTCGAAACGGCGCAGATACAGGTTGCGGCCGACGATAAATTCGATCTTTACATCAACGGTGAGCTGGTATATTCTGAAACCCGCACCGGAGATACATGGAGCCTGCCCTCTCAGCTCGATATTGCGGAATATCTGCAAAAGGGCCGCAATCTGATTGCGATAAGGCTTTACAATAATATTTACCGATACGGACTGCTTTACGACGGTATAGTCAAAATGGCAAATGATACGTCGCTTAGATTCTATTCCGATGACAGCGTTTATGTGGCGCGCGGCAGTCTCGGCGACAGTACCGTCGGCGGGGAGTATCCTAATCCGGAATGGACCGAAGCGGACGAAAAGAATTATATGAAGCCCGATTACGATATGTCTACCGGCGGCTGGGTCAATGCGGAGATTTATGCCGAGGTAGGCGGAGGCGGCTGGGGAGTTATAGATTTCGATAACTCGGAATATTCCGACTATAAGATAGAAAGCAATGAATTTACTTTCCCGGAAGAAACGGTATATGCCGGCGAGCGGGTAGAGGTTACCGCAAAATTAAAGCTCTCAGAGCAGCTGCCGGATGCAAACAGCTTCAGTATTTACTTTTGGAAACGCAATTCCACTTCTCGTATATGCTCGGGGGTCATCTCAATAGCGGACGGAGACAGTGCGGCCGACTGGCCGGTCGGCAGGGAATTTACCGCCAAGTTTACCATTCGTGTGCCTGATTTCCTGGCTGAGGGCAGCTATACGGTACAGTTCGACAACAGCATCGCCATAATCAGCGACTGGTTTATCAATAACAAGGTAGGCAATCTTAAGGTGGCGCAGCCCGAGCGCACCCTTACCACCACCAGTGAGGTAAGGCTTTATAACGGCAAACCTACCTTCTTTGTCAACGGCATACCGACGGCTCCGCTATGGTACAGCCGCCCCGAACGCGACACTCAGTTTGAGCCGGAGGAAATGTCGGGATTTGCCGAAGGCGGTATAGATACGGCGATACCGTTTATTCTCCCGAGAGAAACCCTCGGCGAGCTGTGGATGCCGGACGGCAGCATTCAGACCGAAACAATAGACCGCCAGATGCTTGACACTTTGGCGGCCAACCCCGAGTCAAAGCTTGTGGTGGCGATAGATACTACGCCCCCGCAATGGTGGCTTGATCAAAATCCGGAGGAATGCGTCCGCCTTAATGACGGCACCATAAGCAAGGAAGCCTTCTCCTCGCAGAAATGGCGTGAAGAAACCGGGGAGGTAATAGAACGGATAATAGCTTATCTTATGGAACAGCCGTATGCCAACAATATTGTGGGCATAAAGATTACCGGCGGATATACCTATGAGTGGCAGTGGTGGGGCATATCCGGCTCGACATTGCTCGGCGATTATTCCGGCAAGGGTACCGCCGCCTTCAGAAGCTGGCTTAAGGAAAAGTATGGCACAGTAGATGCCTTGCGTGAGGCATGGGGCGACAGCAGTGTAACCTTTGAAAATGCCTCTGTTCCGGATATAGCGGCGCGCAGCGCGGGAGAATATGCCACCATTTTAAGCGCCTCAGAAAACCGCCATGCCATAGATTACGAGCTGTTTATGGGCAAGATGAAGACCGATGCCGTGCTGTATTTCGCGGACCTTGTGAAGAAGGCGGTCGGAGGCCGCCTGATGGTGGGGACATATGCGGGCTATCTTCTTAATATGACTACATATGAGTTTGCGACCGGTACGGCGATGACCGATTATCAGCGGCTTTTGGAATCGGAGAGCATAGACTTTATCACCTGCCCGTGGAGCTACGGTGAGCGTGAGATAGGCTATTCCAACGAATTTATGTCGCCTGTCGATACGGTTACGGCACACGGAAAGGTATATATCGCCGAGGATGACGACCGCAATCATACCGCTATAATGGGCGAGGCGCCCGATGCACGCGCATCGGTCGGCTGGACACGTACCGCAGAGCAGACGATAGAACAGCTGAAGAGGAACTTCTCATATGCGCTTTCAAAGGGCTGCGGACTGTATTTTTACAGTCTCGGAGGAAATTATTTCACCGATGAGCAGCTGCATGAAATGGCGTCTCTGATGATGCAGGAAATGACGCTGTCTCTGGGTCTTGAACGGAAGAGCGTC
>USHL01000139.1 GCA_900554525.1 uncultured Oscillospiraceae bacterium
AGCTGTCCCTAGTACGAGAGGACCGGGATGGACGCACCTCTGGTGCACCAGTTGTTCTGCCAAGGGCATAGCTGGGCAGCTAAGTGCGGATTGGATAAACGCTGAAAGCATCTAAGCGTGAAGCCAACCTCAAGATTAGATTTCCCACAGCTTAAGCTGGTAAGGTCCCCGGAAGACTACCGGGTTGATAGGCCGCAGGTGTAAGCACAGTGATGTGTGTGCCAGGCGGTACTAATAGACCGAGGGCTTGACCTATTTTCTTTCCTCTTTCCCTTGCTCCCTCTTTGTTCGGTTTCTAAGGTGCGAGCAATAAGTATTTTAAGCAATCGGTTTCCCGGTTGCTTTTTTGTTTCAGGAGGATAAAAATGGAAACCGAAAGGCTGATATTGAGAAAATTTCTGCCTGCCGATCTTGAAGCCGTTTTTGAAATATTCAGCGATAAGGAAGTAAACCGTTTTCTTCCCTGGTTTCCGCTTGAAACTTTAGAACAGGCAGAGGAGTTTTACGCCTCAAGACTGACCGGCACAGCAGAACCGGTATTCGCAGTTTGCCTTAAAACGGATAATATTCCCATAGGTTATATACACGGCGGAACGCCCGATAATTATGATTTCGGCTACGCGCTGAAAAAAGGATACTGGCATATGGGCATTGCAACAGAGGCAGGCAAGGCGCTAATTGGGTATATGAAAAGCGCCGGCGTACCTTTTATTACCGCGACTCACGATATCAGAAATCCTCGCAGCGGCGCCGTTATGAAAAAACTCGGTATGAGTTACTGCTATTCTTACCGTGAGCAATGGCAGCCTAAAAATTTGCCGGTAATATTCCGTATGTATCAGCTTGATTTAAACGGCAGCAATCCTGTATACCTCGGATATGCCGAAAAGCATAAAAACAGCTTTATTGAAAAAATTTAACGGACGGCATATGCCGTCCGTTTCGGTTATCCGCAGAATTTCGTAGAAATCCGCTTATAGCAGTCCTCAGGCGAGTAGTCCCATTCTTTAAGAGAACTGCCGCTGTAAAAATATTTTATTTCAGGTGAATAAGAAGCGTCAAAGCTGTCAATAATAATAAGCTTGATCTTCATTTTTTCCCGTATGATGCTTTTGATATAAACGCTGGCCTGCTGTCCGATGAAAACATTGGGTTTAGGCTCCGCAAGCCCGGCGAGATTCGGAGTAAGCTCGACAAAGATACCGTATTCCTCGACGCTGCGGATTACGCCTGATACCGTCTGTCCCGGTGCGAAGGCGGCTGCGTTTTCCTCCCAAGTGCCCAACAGCTCCTTATGTGAAAGTGTTATCTTGCCGTCGGGAGCAATGTTTTTGATGATAACGCGTATGTTATCCCCGACTGAAAAGCGGTCGCGCGGATGTGAAATGCGTGAAACGGAAATGGCGTCGATCGGCAAAAGGGCAATGTTGCCGCAGCCTATATCGCAAAAGGCGCCGAAAGACTCTAAATGTGTTACTTTAGCGTCAATTATGTCGCCTGTTTTCGCATCCGACAGCAGATGCCTGCGGCATTTCTCCTGAGCCCTGAGACGCGACAGAACAGCGTAAAGCTTGCCGGAGACATCGGTTTTAAGCTCTGTTATTATAAAACAGACAGGCTTACCGACACGGGAAATAAGTGCTATATCGCGGGTTGAGCCGTCAGCAATACCGATAGCCCCCTCGTCCCGCGGGATAATTCCTCTGATGCAGCCTAAATTGACAATGAGATTATGCGAGGCGTCGCACATTATGACCGGCGCCTCCAATACGGTTTCACGTGCCTGCGCCTCTGCCAGCGAGGAGGGAGACGCGAGATTTCTTTTGTTTTCCGGCGTATCCTCAAGCCATCCTTCGGGGTAAAATACGTTCATTATTTTTCTCACCTTTCTTTTTACTGTCTTGTAAATATGTGCTATACAAGATTATATGCCTTTTAAGGTGAAAAAATGATAGAATCTTGTCCGAAATAAAAGATTTTTTTATAATGCGTTATTTTGCTTTTGACTCACAGTAAATACAGCGGTAAACACGGTTTCCGCGGTCGGTCAGCTTGAAAATCTGCGGCAGCTCCTGCTCTACGGTGGATATGCAGCGCGGATTTTTGCAGACCAGCACATTGATGAGCCGCTCCGGTAAAGTCAGAGTTTTTTTCTCAACCGTTTTACCGTCTCTTATTATATTTACGGTGGCTTCCGGGTCGACATAGCCTAAAATATCGGTATCGGCGTCAAAATCGGAATCTATTTTGATTATGTCTTTTTTGCCCATTTTGCGGCTGGCCACGTTTTTTATAAGCGCTACCGAGCAGTCAAGAGAGTCAAGCCCCAATAAACGGTAAATCTCCATACCTCTGCCGGCGGTGATGTGGTCAATTACAATGCCGTTTTTAATCGAATCAATATTCATCTATTCAACCTCCAGCAGCTTTAAGATGAGTGCCATTCTTATATATTTGCCGTAAAGCACCTGTTTAAAATAACAGGCGCGCGGATCACTGTCTACCGCCACACTGATCTCGTTGACGCGCGGCAGCGGATGCAGCACGGCTAAATCCGCTTTTGCAAAGCTGAGCTTTTCCGGAGTCAGGATATAGCTGTTTTTAAGTCGCAGATAATCCTCTTCGTTGAAAAAACGTTCACGCTGAACACGGGTCATATAAAGTATGTCAAGCTCGGGCATAGGCTCCTCGAGACCGGCGGTTTCACGGTATTCGATGCCTTTCCTGTCAAGCTCATCCTTAATATAACTCGGCAGCTTGAGCTCGGCGGGGGAAATCAACACGAATTTCATATTATTGTACCGCGAAAGGGCCGAAATAAGGGAATGTACCGTTCTGCCGAACTTCAGGTCTCCGCAAAGTCCCACCGTCAGATTGTCAAAACGGCCTTTTTCGCGGTGTATTGTCAAAAGGTCGGCAAGTGTCTGGGTCGGATGGTTGTGTCCGCCGTCGCCGGCGTTTATAACCGGCACGGAAGCGTTTCTGGCGGCGACCAGCGGCGCGCCCTCTTTTGGGTGGCGCATAGCGATTATGTCGGCATAGCAGGAAACTACCTTGGCGGTGTCGGCTACGCTTTCTCCCTTTGAGGCCGAAGAGCTTTGCGCCTCCGAAAAGCCGAGTACATTTCCGCCCAGCTCGTACATAGCCGCCTCAAAGCTGAGCCTTGTGCGGGTTGACGGTTCGAAAAACAGAGTCGCAAGCTTTTTGCCGCGGCATTTCTCACTGTATTTACCGGGATTTTCAATAATATCGTCGGCTGCGGCGATAAGCTCCTCAAGCTCGTTTACGTCAAGCTCTAATATATCGATTAAGCTTCTCATATTATTTACCTATCCAGCTTTCGTCCGACGGGTTGTTGCGGAAAGCGATAAGCCGTTTGATATCGTCGGGCTTTATATAACCGTTTTTGGCGGCCACCTCGGCGATGCAGTCGAAATCGGTAAGGCTTATGTTTTTAACGTTAGCTGCGGCAAGGCGGTCAAGCCCTTTCTGCATACCGTAGGTAAATATCGAAACAATCCCTAAAACCTCGGCGCCTGCTTCACGCAGGGCGTCAACAACCTCAATAACGCTGCCGCCGGTTGAGATAAGATCCTCGACAACTACAACCTTCTGACCTTTTTCAAGCCTGCCTTCAATGCGGTTCTGCCTGCCATGATCCTTGTTGCCGCTGCGGACATAACCCATCGGCAGCCCTAATATATGAGCGGTAATGGCGGCGTGCGCTATACCGGCGGTAGAAGTACCCATAAGCACCTCGGCTTCCGGATAATTTGCTTTAACGGTTTCGGCAAGGGCGTTTTCCACATCGGTCCGCACCTCGGGAGCGGTGAGTGTAAGGCGGTTGTCGCAGTAGACCGGGCTTTTGATGCCGCTGGCCCAGGTGAACGGCTCCTCCGGGCGGAAGAAAACCGCCTGTATTTTAAGAAGATCTTCTGCTATAAGCTTTTTAAGTTCCATTTTTTATTCTCCTTTTGTTATAGATGCTTTCGGCGGTGTATACACATATCCATGCCGAATTTCGCTGTGCGGCGCAATAACAGATTTAACTAACCTATGAATTCTTCCGCACAGCGTCTGTATGCGGCAACCGGGTCTGCGGCGGCGGTTACGGGCCTGCCGACCACAATGTAATCGCTTCCTGTTTTTTTGGCCTCAGCGGGGGTGGTTACTCTTACCTGATCGCCTTTGTCGCCGTCGGCAAAGCGTATTCCCGGCGTAACTGTCAGAAAATCGTTTCCGCAGGCGGTATGTACCGCGGCAGCCTCAAGCGGAGAGCATACCACGCCGTCGAGCCCTGCCTTTGCGGCGTTCTGCGCGTAATGCATAACCACCTTTTCCATAGGCTCGTTTATAAGCAGGTCCTCTTTTAGCCGTTCTGCGCTGGTTGAGGTGAGCTGGGTTACGGCAATCAGTATCGGCCGGCTCCCGTCGGGGCGCGTAAGCCCTTCGACCGCCGCTTCCATCATAGCTGTAGTGCCGCCCGCGTGCAGATTGCACATGTCGACATCAAGGCGTGAAAGCACCGCCATTGCCTTTTTGACGGTATTAGGAATGTCATGCAGCTTTAAATCCAGAAAAATTTTGTGGCCGCGTGCCTTGATATCACGAACTATCTGCGGTCCCTCGGCGTAATAAAGCTCCATAC
>USHL01000140.1 GCA_900554525.1 uncultured Oscillospiraceae bacterium
TACCGCAGTAAATGTCCAGTATTTCGGCCGGTATATGTGCTTTTATAAACTCACTTTCTGCCGCGGCCTTTCGTGCCGCAGACAGTGAATCCGGCAGTTTTTTAAGATTTGACAGAATATCTGGAGCGGCTTTGTAGAGATTCAGATCGTTTGCGGCAGGAAGCGCGAATTTGTGTTCTATGCCGTACAGGCCTGAATATATCATCAAAGCGAACGCGAGATAAGGATTTGCCGCAGGATCCGGTGAGCGCAGCTCGGCACGGCGGTATTCTCCGACGGCGGCGGGTATGCGTATGAGCTGGGAGCGGTTTTCGCCTGACCAGGAAATAAGCCCCGGAGCCTTATGCTCACCCAGGCGTTCATAGGAATTTTCGGTCGGGTTAAGAAAAAGTGTCATATCGGCGGCTTTATCGAGAAGCCCGGCAATCATACTGCAAAGCTTTTCGGAACCGTTATCCGGCTTGACCGACATATTGATATGAAAACCGTTGCCGGGCTTATCCTTTAACGGCTTGGCGCTGAAATCGGCAAAAAGACCGTTTCGGTGCGCTACGGTTTTTACTACGGCCTGAAAGGTTATCGCGTTGTCGGCGGCGGTCAGGGCGTCGGAATAACGGAAGTCTATCTCGTTTTGCCCGGGACCTGCCTCGTGGTGGGAGCTTTCCGGACGTATGCCCATTTGTTCGAGAGTCAGGCATATTTCACGCCGTATGTTTTCGCCCTTGTCTTCCGGGGCGATATCCATATAGCCGGCAAAGTCGTACGGCATACCGGTGGGACTGCCGTTTTCGCTGAGGCTGAAAAGATAAAATTCCTGCTCGGCGCCGAAGTCAAAACGCAGGCCGGCTTTAAGGGCGTCAGATACAGCGTTTTTAAGCAGACTGCGCGTGTCGCATTCAAATGGACGGCCGTCGGGATAGGTGATATTGCAGAACATGCGTACCACACGTCCATGCTCGGGGCGCCAGGGCAGGGGCATCAGGGTTTCCGGCTCAGGGCGGAGCAGAAGGTCGGAGCGTGTTTCGTCGCCGAAGCCTGCTATCGACGAAGCATCAAAAGCAATGCCGTATTCAAAAGCGCGCGGAAGCTCTTCCGGCATAACGGATATGTTTTTTTGTTTTCCGAATACGTCGCAGAAGGCGAGACGGATAAATTTTACATCCTCCTCACTGATATACTGCATTACTTCTTCTTTAGAGTACTTCATAATTATGCCTGCTTTCTTTCAATTTGCTGCATACATTTGACGGTACGGATTTTTGCTTTCGGGTGTGATTACGGTAAACGGAGATGATAAGATTTCTTTTTTGTCGGAGCCGAACAGTTCGCAGTATTCGGAAATATATGTCTCTATTTCGTCCATTTCGGCGCTGTCTGCAGTTCTTGCAGAAACCTGCGCGGGAAAGCGTATGCCGCGGCATTCGGAGCGGAGGAACATTTTGCCGCCGTGCATTCCGGTGCAGGGGAAAGCACCGACAATCTTTCGGCCCTCAGACACGAGACCCAGCACTATTATTATTCCGCCGGCCTGATATTCGCCGAGAAAGCTGCCCGCCGTGCCGCCTATTACCATAACGGGAATTTTATTTTTATATGCTTTCATATGTATACCGGCGCGGTAACCTGCGTTTCCGTTAACGAATATCCTGCCGCCGCGCATTGCATAGCCCGCTGCATCGCCGATATTTCCGCGGACGATTATCTCGCCTTCATTCATCGTATCTCCGACGGCATCCTGTGCGTTGGAATTTACAGTAATGACGGCTCCGTTGAGATATGCGCCCAGAGCATTGCCAGGTATGCCGTAAATTTCGATTTTTTTTCCGACATGCCGGCGGCTATAAAGCGTTGCCCGCAGCAGCCGGTAAGCGTGTATTCCCCGTCTGATTTTCGGATCAGCTCATTTATTTCTCTGTGGCCGAGATTTTTTACATTCAATATCATAATTATACCACGCCTTTAATCATTTTTCTACTTTTTTCTCGATTCGTTTTTTACTCTCCTGCATGCGACACGCCGAGGATACTAAGCTCCTTTTCAGTCAAGCCTATGCCTCTGAGCATCAGGCGGTTTCCTTTAAGGGCTTCAATTGAGTTTATGCCCATGCCGCCCATAAGCTCTTTGATTTCATGACGCCATGCGTTCATCAGATTTATAAGCCGTTTGCTTCCGGTATCCGAATCAAGACGTTTTACAAGCTCGGGCCGCTGTGTGGCGATTCCCCAGTTGCAGTTTCCGCTGTGACAGCTGCGGCAGAGATGGCAGCCGAGAGCGAGCAGCGCAGCAGTAGCAATATAGCAGGCGTCGGCACCGAGCGCGACTGCCTTTACCACATCGGCCGAATTGCGTATTGAACCTCCGACTATAAGTGAAACATTGTTTCGTATACCTTCATCGCGCAGACGCTGATCCACCGCGGCGAGCGCCAGTTCTATCGGGATGCCGACATTGTCGCGTATTCTTGTGGGGGCAGCCCCGGTTCCGCCTCTGAAGCCGTCTATGGCGATTATGTCTGCACCGCTTCTTGCAATTCCGCTGGCAATAGCGGCAATATTGTGAACTGCCGCAACCTTAACTATAACCGGTTTTTTGTAGCCGGTCGCCTCTTTAAGCGAAAAAACGAGCTGGCGAAGATCTTCTATTGAATAAACATCGTGATGCGGCGCGGGGGAAATGGCATCCGTACCCTCAGGAATCATACGCGTCCGCGAGACATCGCCGATAATCTTTGTTCCGGGAAGATGACCGCCTATACCGGGCTTGGCGCCCTGACCCATCTTTATTTCAATGGCAGCGCCCGCGTCAAGATAGTCTTCGTATACACCGAAACGTCCGCTGGCTACCTGTACTACGGTGTTTTTGCCGTAGCGGTAGAAATCCTCATGCAGCCCGCCCTCTCCTGTGTTATAAAGTATTCCGAGGACTTCCGCGGCGCCGGCAAGGGAAGCGTGCGCATTATAGCTTATGGAGCCGTAGCTCATTGCCGAAAACATTACCGGCATTGACAGCTCGAGCTGCGGCGGGATATTGTATTTGATTTCTCCGTTTTTCCCGCGTTCGACTGAGCTCGGCTTTTTGCCGAGAAAAACGCGGGTTTCCATCGGCTCTCGCAGCGGATCTATCGGTGGATTGGTAACCTGTGAGGCGTTGATAAGAAGCTTATCCCAGTAAACCGGAAGCGGGACGGGGCTGCCCATTGAGGAAAGCAGCACGCCGCCGGTAGCCGCCTGCTTGTATATTTCGTTTACCGTATCGGTTTTCCAGTTGGCGTTTTCACGCAGTCCGCAGTTGCTTTTTACGATTTTAAGCGCCCTTTCGGGGCAAAACGCAACGCAGCGCTGGCAGTTTACACATTTGGTCTCGTCGCTCAGCATAATTCCTTTTTCCGGATCAAATCTGTGTACACCGTTAGCACATTGCCGTTCACAGGCGCGGCAGGAATTACAGCGGCTGCTTCGTATGACTTCAAATTCAGGATATATAAAATCTATGCTCATATGTCGGCACCTTCATTTATCTTTATGATTACCGGCTCTCCGCCCGCGGGAGCCCAGATATTTTCGGCGTCCGGCTCCATTTCGCGGATGGCGGCCTCCTCGCTGGCAATATATACTTTATTCCCTTTTTCACCTACCACCATTGAACGCAGCTTTAAACGGTCATTGATCGCCATAAGTCCGCCGTTAAAACCGAATACAACGGAAAACGGTCCGGTCACCAGCAAATTTGAAAAAACCGTTCGAAGATAAGTATGCTGCTCACGTTCGCGGCAGTCCATAGCTTCAATAGTACTCCAAAACGGCGCGGCGATGACGCCTGCGGACTCGGAAAGCGTCAGCCCCTTTACGCGCAGAAGATAATCCATAATATAGGTGATGACCTCGGTATCGGTCTGCAGGCTGCATTTATAGCCGAACATTTCTATAAAACGGCGGTTTGCGTCGTATGAAGAAATTTCTCCGTTATGTACTACGGAATAGTCGAGCAGGGTGAACGGATGGGCGCCTCCCCACCAGCCCGGCGTATTGGTGGGATAACGGCCGTGCGCTGTCCAGGAGTATCCCTCATACTCATCAAGTCCATAGAATACCCCGACATCCTCGGGAAAGCCCACCGCCTTAAAAGTTCCCATATTTTTTCCGCTTGAGAATACATATGCGCCTTTTATTTCGCTATTTATCTTTATAACCGTTCTGACGACAAATTCCTTTTCATCAAGCTGTAAATCTGCAAGCACCGATTTCAGCGGCGCGGCGAAATAGCGCCAGATGATCGGCTCGTCAGTGATTTCGGGTATTTTGCGCGTCGGAATAATTTCGGATTTTACGATTTCAAAGCGTTCTTTCAGAAAAGCTTCGCAGCTTTTTCGCGTTTCTCTTCGGTCGAAAAACATATGGAACGCATAGAAATCCTTATACTGCGGATAAATGCCGTAGCCTGCAAAGCCGCCGCCGAGTCCGTTGGAACGGTCGTGCATAGGCTTCATCGCATTGCGTATAGACTCGCCTGTCATTTTTCTGCCGTCCTTTGAAATGACGGCCGCTATCGCACAGCCTGATGGGATTCTGATCTCTCCTTCTGTTTTCATATATGTTCTTTCCTTTCAAAGAAAATAAAAAAAGCGCCCATTTCAGCGCAGATTTTCTGC
>USHL01000141.1 GCA_900554525.1 uncultured Oscillospiraceae bacterium
GGCGGCAGGAGCAAGATAATCACATTCAAACCGTTCAAATTCCCCGTTGTCCACCATTGCGGCAAGCGACGGGTCTATCGGCATTTTAGCGAGCAGCGGCACGCCGATTTCTTCGGCGACGCTTTCACTGCCCGCGCCGAAAAGCTCGATTTTTTTGCCGCAGTCGGGGCAGAGCACATAGCTCATATTTTCAACTATGCCGAGCACCGGTATATTCATCATTTCAGCCATATGATAAGCCTTTTTGACTATCAGTGAGACAAGGTCCTGCGGCGAAGTGACGATAACCACTCCGTCAAGCGGGAGAGACTGGAAAACAGTCAGCGGTACATCGCCCGTTCCGGGAGGACAGTCTACCAGCAGATAGTCGAGGTCGCCCCAGACAACGTCGTGCCAGAACTGCTTTACCGCGCCGGCGATTACAGGGCCGCGCCAGAGCACGGGGGAATCCTTTTCCTCAAGCATCATATTGATTGAAATTATTTCTATTCCCGTTTTGGTAACGGCGGGAAGTATGCCTATTTCATTCTGCATGGCGCGGGAGTTTATGCCGAAGGTTTTCGGAATCGACGGTCCGGTGATGTCGGCGTCCAGAATGCCGACCTTATAGCCTTTGCGGGCGAGCAGAACCGCCAGCATCGAGGTGACCATCGATTTGCCGACGCCGCCCTTGCCGCTGACAACGCCGATAACGTGTTTTATATTATTATATTCTCCGGTAGGCTCTATAAGGCTTTGAGGGTCGCGTGAGGCGCAGCTTTCCGAGCAGGAGGAGCAGTCACCCGAACAGCCCTGTATGTTTTCGTCAGACATAGTAAAATCTCCGTTTCAAAGTGTTTTTTAATATTATAGCTCGTTTGCGGCTAAAAATCAACGCCGGCGGAACAATAAAATAAAAAAGGAGCGTTTATGGCATATTTCAATTATCACGCCGCGGTGAAAAGACTTATTTCCGAGGGAAAGCTCAAAGGGTATTATTACAGCGAACGTCACAATAACATAAGTCCGGCGCTGGTGCTGGTTTTCGACGATGCAAAGCACCCGGTTATGCCTGTGAGGAAAGAACGCTGGGCGGAATATGAGGCGCTGATAAAAAAGTATACGGAAAAGCAGGATTTTCCAAAGAATTGAAAAACGGCGGACTTTTGGTCCGCCGTTTGCCGTTAAAGCCGTATATATTCGCCGGGGTTAAGGGTGTATTCCCGACCGTCTGCGACAAAGAAAAGCGTCCCGGCGGCGGGATTGTAAACGGTTCTGCCGTCGGCACTTTTTTCTATCCGGCGGAAAGCGTTTATATAATGCACTATTTCGCCGTTTGAGGCATACCATACGGCGTCATTGCCGCCGGCCTTGGCGCAGAACGCTTCAATCAGCTCCCAGTTGTCTGCATCGTTAAATTCATAGCTGTGGCCCCAGAGATAGAAAACGCTTGGGCGTATCCTCCAGGGATGCGCTGTGTCGTCCGGCGCCAAAAAGCGCTCGGTAAGCTCAGGGAGCATAGCGTCATTATGGTGGCAGGTCGGGTGCCAGCGCAGAAAGTCCTTAGGCAGACCGAAGCCGTGAGTGGCTAAGGTGGTTCGGGCGTAGCTTATACCGCATGCGGCGGCAAGCTCAGGCTCGCCGGCGGAGTCTGAAAGTCCGAAGGGATATGCCATACCGTCGACTATGCCGCCGGTGATTTCCTCAAGATTTTTGCGGTCTTCGATTATTTCCTGCGCCATTTCGGCTTTGGTGAGGTTTTCGAGGTGCGGGTGGGTTAGGGTATGAACGGCGATTTCGTGGTTTTTGTATACCTCTTTAATTTCGGCTGTCGGAATGCGGCGCGGGTCGTTTTTGATGCCGCTGTTGAGATTAAAGGTACATTTTATACCGTATCGGTCGAGTATGCCGATAAGCGTTCTATCGTAAATAACGCCGTCGTCATAGCTTAAGGTGAGAGCCTTGGTTTTAAAGCCCGGAAAGCGGATAAAGAGTTCCATAATAACCTTCTCCTTTATAAGTTTATTTTAAGCTCTTTAAAATAATATTTACGGTCACGGTCGTTTATTTCGCGCAGCACATGGCAGGGATTGCCCACCGCCACCACATTCGCGGGCAGGTCCTTTGTCACAATGCTGCCGGCGCCGACCACTGTATTGTCGCCTATGGTGACGCCCGGCAGGACTATGACGCCGGCGCCTAACCAGCAGTTGCGGCCGATGTGCACCGGCATATTGAACTGATAGGCTTTTTCGCGAAGCTCCGGAAGTATCGGGTGGCCCGCAGTCGCTACCGTGACATTCGGCCCGAACATGGTGCAGTCGCCTACGTAAATATGGGTATCGTCCACCATAGTAAGGTTGAAGTTGGCGTAAATATTGTTCCCGAAATGCACATGCGCGCCGGCGTGGTTTGCGTGAAAGGGCGGCTCTATGTAACAGCCGGTGCCGATTTCGGCAAACATTTCTTTTAAGAGCGCCTCTCGCCTGTCAAGCTCGGAGGGCCGTGTGAGGTTGAAATCGTAAAGCCGGTCAAGCCTTCTTAGCTGTTCGGCCATGATTTCGTCGTCGTTCGGAAGGTAAAGCTCCCCCGAATGCATTTTTTCTTTCATAGACATAGTTCTTTCTCCTTTTTGCGGATTGTAATTGAATATACAAAGCCTTAAAAGCTGAATGCCGTACAAATAAAAAACAACGTTTCACCGCTGCCGAGAGGCAGGGTGTATTCAGCTTAAGATATTTCCGTATTGTTTCTGCGGTTTAAGCGTGCGAAAGGGAGGGCAGTCTCAGTCTTCTGCCGCAAAGCGGATCGTTCCCGCCTTTCAGTACAAACAGGTAATCATCGCTTTCAAGAGACGTAATATCGAAGCCCTGCGGCGATTTGGGAGCGAAACCTAAAACGGCGCGTTCAGATGTTTCGTTTGCCAAAGCGTTCAGAATGTCTTTAAGCTTTGCTTTTTCACCGCCGAATATATCGTGACATATGAGGTTACGGCCTTCATATTCCGCTATTGCGGCAGCGTCAAAGCGCTCGGAAAAATAGACGCAGTTTTTTAAAAATGACGAACAATAAAACATCAGCAGCCCGAAATTGTTTTTGAAAGCTAATGCCGAAAAGGGGTTCGATCGCGCGTAGCAGTCTCTTAGAATACCGCGGTCGGCGGCTGACAGCATATCCATTCTGCGGAAATCCCCTGACAGAGGGGCGGTTGACGTGCTGTAAACAAATTCCTCTTCCGGCGCAAACCCGAAGCGGGGGTAAAAGTCCAGCACCGATGAATTGGCGAAAAGATAAATGCCGCTGCAATTCTCTTTCCAATCGCAAATTATTTCATTCAGAAGCCGGCGGGAAAGACCTCTGCCGCGGTATGCCTCGTCGGTCATTACCGTGCCTATCTGAATATATTTTCTGCATTCGCCGTTAAGGTTCAGTGTCATAATATTTGCGGCTGCTGCCGATATTACCCTGCCGCCTTCGGAAAAGCAGTACGGCAAGTAATTGTCGCCCCAATATCCGTTTCGGTACCATTCTTCAAAGGATATTCCGAAAGTTTTTTCGGCCAGTGCCGAAAAGCTTTTTCTTAAAGTGCGGTTTTCTTTGTCAAGTATATTTTTCATGGTTTAATTATACAGCAAAACAGCAGAAGAAACAAGACTTCTGCACCTTTTAAGTCCGCTTTATCTGTCTTTTTAAATCTTATTCGATTTTCTCATTTAACAACTGCTTAATCCGCTCTATCGGAAAATTATCTTCTATATCCACTATCTCAAATGAATTCATCGGTAATTCTTTTTCGCCTATTAATTCAAGATATTCACTGACAGCCCGGCGGTCAATTGCAATTTTTCCATGCCCGGCCCAATGACGGTTACTTTCTCTTTTTTTAAACCGGAAATCCAATATTCATCTCCGTTTTCTATATCTATATAGTTTGAGTAGCCACCAATAGATTTTTGAAGGGTGTGGTCGTTAAAGTAAACCGTTTTTTTGCTTTTTGAAGTTCTCACATACCCAATCCATGCCGGGCCGTCATCTGAATATCCTGTTTTTAATTCAATATATATGAAATTTTTAATCATTCTTAGTCCCGTCCCATCGCAGAATAATTCTATACAAGTCTAAATCCAATATGTTCTAGGAAGCCTATTTAAAAAGTTATTTTAATATTGGATTTTACTATATCGTATATTTTGTTATAATTTTTAGTAATAATCCATTTAATAAACCTAATTTACATCTTCCGTTTTTATGCGGTTAAGTATTTTAGTTATTAGTGGTTTGAATAATAAAAATACGGTATATCCAATAATCCCGCCGGTTACATTTGTTATTATATCAGTTATATCAGATGATCTGGCTCCGTTTATTAATGGTTGTAATATTTCTATACCTAAACTTAATAGAAAAGTATAAAAAACGACTTTCAAAAAATTTGGTTTTTTCTTTTTTATTAACGGTAATAAAAATCCAAAAGGGATTGTCAGGATTATGTTTAATACTACCTGCCGAATAAAATCACCTCTGCCACTTGAAACATCAATAAACGGAACTAAGTTCATAAATTCATAAGGATGATTAAATGCTAATGGTAACTATGAACATACACAGCACAATAAGCAGAAACAGCGCTGAATACCTAAACGC
>USHL01000142.1 GCA_900554525.1 uncultured Oscillospiraceae bacterium
GGCACACGGCTTTTGGGCTTTTAAAATGTGCAAACAGCCCCCGAAAGACATTTTATTTTGTCTTTCGGGGGCTGTTTTAGCTGATTTATTAAAGTCCCAGCATTATACGCCTGAACGCGGCGAGGTCAAGGCTGTCAATCCTGCTGTCGGAATTTGCGTCGGCGTCTTCCGTAATATCGGCGTTTCCGAAGGCGAGATGTTTTTTAAGCCTTATAAAATCCTTTATATTGATTTCACCGTCCGAGTTCAGATCGTAAAAATATCTGACCGGTATGCCGTTTTCCGCCGCAAAGGAATCGGCCGAGGAGCTTTTATGGCATTTTAAAGTGAGGCTTGCGCATTCATAAAAGCAAAAATCGCCTATCTGATTTACACTTCGCGGCAGAGTGACGGTTTTAAGCTGTTCGCAGTATTGAAAAGACCATTCGCCTATCTGTGTCACGCTGTCGGGGATAACAATGCTTTCGAGCGCCGTTCTCGAAAACGCAAGGGCTTCTATGGTCTTTACACTGTCCGGTATGGTTATATGGCGCAGAGATTTACAGTTGTAAAATACTCCCCGTTTTATTTCGGTAAGCTGTTCGGGAAGCCTGACGGTTTCGAGTGTACTCACGCAGTAAAACGCACTGTCACCGAGCTCGGTCAGACCGGCGGGCAGCAGCGCCTCGCGCAGTGAGGTGCCTCTGAAAGCCAGACTGCCGATGCTTTGGAGTGAAGCAGGGAAGCGCATCACATGTATCGATATACAATTTTCAAAGGCGGAATTTCCTATGCTCTTCAGTTGGGTTCCTAAATATGCCCCGGTGAGCGATGTGCAGTTATAAAATGCGTTATTGCCGATTGAAATAACCTCAGAAAGCGAAATCAGATCTAAAGCGGTACAGTTCGCAAAGGCATAGTCGCCGATTATTTCAATGTTTTCACAGTTTATTATTTTCAGCGCGGGACATTCGCCGAAGGCATATGCGCCTATAACCCTGACGGTTTCCGGCAAAATCATCTCATATAAGTATTCGGCGCCGTAAAATGAACGGTCCGCGATTTCGGTAACCGGGCAGCCGTCTAAGCTTTCGGGGATAAAGCAGCGGTAGGCCGTCAGCGGGTCGGAATAACCGGTGATAACGGCTTCACCGTCTTTGATATAGTAATTTAAGCCGCCGTAATCCCTGACAGGTGTTATTTCCGCCGCGGCGGGAGTGTAAAAAAATGCTGTTAAGGCTAATGTGATAAGAAGTGCTGAAATTCTTTTTAATACGGTTTTCATATTGACGCTCCTTTGCCTTATTCTGCAATAAAAGCGTAACATATTTTGTCTGAAATGTCAAATTAATTTAACTGTTGAATCACGCCCCCGGTTTACGTTACGGGCAGCCTGCGCCGCATAAGCTCAGCGGCCGCGGCCGCCAGCGCGACCGAAACCGCGTCCTTTATAAGAAACGGCACCGAAACCGCCAGCACCGACGCAATAAACGGAGTGCCGGACACCAGCGAATACTGTAAGCTGCCGAGCAGGTGACAGGCGATAAGCCCCGCCGCACAGAGCGGTATTTTAAGTATGAGAGGCTTTCGGGCGGCAAGCCCGCAGAGCACAGCCATAAAAATAAAGCCGAAGATAAAACCGCCGGTCGCCCCGAAAAGCGCCTGCGCGCCGCCCTTGAAATTGGCGAAAACCGGTACGCCGGCAGTTCCCAGCAGAATATAGACGGATATAGCCGCCGAGCCCCATTTGACCCCCAAAAAGCAGCCTGCCAGCGCCACCGCAAAGGTTTGCAGGGTTATGGGCATGCCTGAGGGCATAGGTATCGCGAGCTGTGAGCAAACCGCGATGACGGCGGTCATCAGCGCCGATAATGCGATGTTCTTGATTTTAGCAGAGTTTGCGGTCATTGCGGAATCCTCCGAAGCTGTTTTTACCGATTATACACCCTTGCCGCCAAATTGTCAACCTGTAATTTCAAAAAATGGTTTACAATTACCTCTGCCCCGGAGAAACGCCGTATTTTTTGCGGTAGGCACGGTAAAAGGCGGAATAATCGTTGAAGCCGCAGTCGGCAAAGGCCTTTGTGGGCGGCGTGCCCGACTGTATCAGCCCGCGGGCGTTGACCAGCCGCTTTACGGTTATGTAATCCCATACCGTCGAGCCGGTTGCTTTTTTGAAGATACGGCAGAGCTGCGGCTTGCTGATATAGAATTCGCGGCATATACCGTCGAGTGAGATGTTATCGGAAAGATTGCGGTTGATGTAGCTGATAATGCGGTAGTCGAGGGAGTCGTTGACCGTCTCGGAGCTGCGCGCGCGGTAGGCGGCGGAAATCTCGTTAAGCAGCGGGAGCAGATTTGCCAGCGTATGCAGCCGCCGGTCCTCGGCGGCAGAGCAGAGATTTTTTATAAACTCTTTCCAGACGCCCGATGTAAAATCCGAATCGCGGTAGAGATTAAAGCTGCCGGGCGCCCGAGCGGTAAACGGCTCGGAAAGACGGCCCGCAGTGTCGACACCGCCAAAGATATGCGGGTTGAAGTGCAGCGAAAGGCGGGTGTAGGGCTTGGAAGGGTCCAGGTCTATATAGTGCGCCTCGCCGGGACTCATTATCAGAATATCGCCCGGCTCAAGCGAATAGGGCGTGCCCTCAATGCGGAAAATTCCCCGCCCCGCCGCAAAGTAATAAAGCTCATATTCCTCGTGTGTATGCATTTTAAAATTTGCCGGCCGCGGGCGCTCGTCGTGCAGATAGTGCCCATTTATTCCGTCGGACTGAAACCTGAAGAATTCTTCCACAATCATCACCGCTTTTATTATATCATAATGTGATAATATTTGCAATGTTATCTGATAATCTTAACAATTTAATTGTTTAAATTATAAGCTTATAATAGCCTTGAACGGAGGTATTGTATGAATAACGACTATATGCTCACAAACGAAACCGCGAAACAGCTTTACGCAAAGATTTCTTCATTGCCGATAGTGGATTATCACTGTCATCTTTCCCCCAAAGAGATCTTCGAGGATAAGCCGTTTGAGAATATCGGCGAGATGTGGCTGGCAGGCGATCACTATAAATGGCGGCTGATGCGCACCGCCGGTGCAGAAGAGGAATACATTACGGGCGGCGCATCATGGCGCGATAAGTTTATTAAATACGCCGGGGCACTTGAGCTTGCGGCGGGCAACCCGCTTTATCACTGGTCTCATATGGAGCTGTCGATGTTTTTCGGGATAAACGACGAGCTGAATTCAGCCTCCGCCGCCGATATTTACGACAGGGCCAACCGTTATATAAAGGAGCATTCGCTTTCACCGAGAAAGCTTATCAGGCAGTCGGGTGTCGAGGCGCTCTGCACGACCGACGATATTAACGACAGTCTCGAATATCACGCCGCCATAAGGGAAAGCGGCTTTGAAACAAGGGTTCTGCCTTCATTCCGCACCGATAATCTGCTGCTCTGCCTGCGCGCAGGATACGCCGATTACATAAAAAAGCTCAGCGAAGTATCGGGCACGGAAATAACCGGGCTTGAGTCGCTCAAAGAAGCGGTTGAAAGGCGCCTTGACTTTTTCTGTGAGAACGGCTGCCGCTTTACCGACATAGGCATGCCCTATTTCCCGGACAGCATCGCCGACGACGCGGCGGCGGATAAGACCTTCAGGGCCGTGCTTGCGGGCAAAGAGATATCTATGGCAGAATATCTCGGCTTTATCGGCAATATGTATCTGTATCTCGGCTCGCTTTACAGGGATCGCGGGCTTGTCATGCAGTGGCATCTGGCGGTTTACCGCAACGCCAACACCTCGCTTTATGCGGCGCTCGGCGCCGACTGCGGCGTTGACTGCGTCGGAGACCCGGTAAAGGGCGGCGACCTTATAATGATGCTTGATGCGATAAATGAGGCGGGCGGTCTGCCCGAAACGGTGATATATACCCTCAATCCCTCCAACGCCGCCCAGATAGCCTCAATAGCGGGCGCCTTCCGCGGCGTGCGCTGCGGCGCGGCATGGTGGTTCTGTGACCATAAGCGGGGAATCCGCGAGGCCATGGATATTTATGCCGAAAACGGCGCCCTCGGCGGCTTTTTGGGAATGCTTACCGATTCACGCAGCTTTCTTTCCTATGCGCGTCATGACTATTTCCGCCGCATACTATGCGATAAGCTGGGCGAGTGGGTTGAGCTCGGCGAATACAGCGGCGGCTCTGCGGCGGAGCTGGCCGAAAAAATATGTTATACCAATATTAAGAAATTAGTGGGTGATTAATATGAAACTGACTTTTCGCTGGTACGGCGAGGACGACCCCGTAACTCTGGAAAAAATCAGCCAGATACCGACTATGAGCGGCATCGTCTCGGCGGTTTACGACGTAAAGCCGGGCGGCGTGTGGAGCCATGAAAGCATTGCACGCATCAGGTCGCAGGCGGCTGAGCATAACCTTGAGTTCGAGGTGGTCGAAAGCGTTCCCGTGCCGGAAGACATCAAGCTCGGCAATGAAAAGGCACCGCAGCTTATAGAAAACTACTGCGAGAACATCCGCAGGCTTGGAAAAGCGGGTGTAAAATGCATCTGCTACAACTTTATGCCGGTTTTCGACTGGCTGAGAAGCGAGCT
>USHL01000143.1 GCA_900554525.1 uncultured Oscillospiraceae bacterium
TAAAAATCTATTATGCTGTAAACCGCCGCATCTGATATTCTTATTTGCTTTGCGGTAAGACCATGCCTGGATATTTCTTTCGGAATAAGATGACGCTTTGCAATATTGAATTTTTCCTCGCGTGTATAGCTCGGTATTTCTATAACCTCCATACGGTCAAGCAGCGGTGCAGGTATAGTGTCAGGATTATTGGCGGTTGCAATGAATACGGTATGGCTCAAATCATACGGTATCTCTATGTAGTGATCAACAAATGTGCTGTTTTGTTCCGGGTCGAGAACTTCTAAAAGAGCCGATGACGGATCACCCTTATAGTCGCTGCCTAATTTATCCACTTCGTCCAGGAGTATAAGCGGATTACCGCTGCCCGCCTGTTTTACGGCATTTACTATTTTACCCGGCATAGAGCCTATATAGGTTCTGCGGTGACCTCTTATCTCGGCCTCATCATATACGCCGCCGAGCGAAATACGCGCAAATTTCCGTCCCATACATTCGGAAATAGTCTTTCCTATTGAGGTTTTTCCCACTCCCGGAGGTCCTACAAGACAGATTATCTGCCCTTTTATATCAGGCGCCAGAGTATAAACAGAAAGCATTTCGAGTATACGCGCCTTTACCTTTTCCATACCGTAAATATCGCGGTTAAGTATTTTTTCGGCTTTTTTAATATCCCGGCAGGTAGAAGTAAAGCTGTTCCACGGAAGCTCAAGACAAGTATCAAGATATCCGCGCAGCACCCCGGCCTCATGCGCGTTTTGAGGCAGCTTCGCCAGCTTGTTGACCTGAAGATGCAGCGCTTCCTTGACGCTGTTATCTGCATTTAAAGCATCAATATTATTATGATAGTTATCTATCTCATCGGCGGAATCATCACCGTAAAGCTCGGTATTTATAATTTTCATTTGCTCCCGCAGATAAAATTCACGCTGGCTTTCATCGATGGATGCTCTGGTCTTTTCACTGATGCGGCGGTCTATCTCGCCGATCTCGCGTTCCTTACCGAGCAGCTCAATGAGGATTTTTGCGCGCTTTACGGGGTCATTCTGCTCAAGAATATACTGCTTATCATCCAACGGTGCCGGTATATTGAAAGCGATGTAATCCGAAAGAAACGACAGATTTGCGGTCTGCTCTACCGTAATCGCAACCTCAGGAGAAATATTAGGCATAATCTGTAAATACTTTACAAACTGTGCCTTTATACGGCGAAGCAGCGTTTCAATATATACCTTCCGGTTTTTGATCTCCTTTTCCTGGATTTTGGAAACTTCCGTAACAATACATCCGGAATTATAGTACATACCGTTGTGTGAAGCTCTGTAAAGCCCTTCAGCAAGCACTTTTACGGAGCCACCGTCGATTTTGAGCAACTGCCTTACTTTTGCTACGCAGCCGACCTCATAAAGATCCTCAGACTGAGGCTCGTCTATATAAGCATTTTTTTGGGTTGCTATATAAATAAGCTGATCTCTGTCCATTGCTCTTTTAAGCGCTGCAACGTATTTTTTTCTTCCCACATCGAAAGAAATTACGGTATTAGGAAAAATCACCGTTCCGCGCAAAGAAAGCAGCGGCAGTCGAAATGTATTATTTTCTGAAATTACAGACATATTTACTCCTTTTTATACTGTCCAGTTTGCGCTGTCATAAACAGCGGTAGCACAGAGCGCATTATCCTGAAATACAAAGGAAACAACATGGTTGTCAAATTCGTATTTAAAGACTGTGCAGTTTGTAAAATCCGGGAGGAAAAAGGTGTTGTCGTCATTAGCTTCCTCCTCGGTGTATTCATATGCTGAAAGCGCGTCGGTAATCTCTATGCTTACCGTGCCCGGTTCAAAGCCGAAAGCCGTACCGAGATTAACTATATAAGAAATTCCGTTGGCTTCATTGTCCTTTGTATAAAAATACAGATAATCGCCGTTATTGATTTCGACGGTTTTTTCACCCTCCTGTACCATATAAACAAAACCGTTTTCGCCCTTGTATTTTTCATCAAGCGCCGAAAGTTCGGATTTAACCTTATTAACGCTATCACCGAGCATATAGTCACACTCCGGTATCTGGCCTAATTTAGCATAATATTCAAGATCGATAGTATTTTTTTCGGATTCGTTGTTTTCTTTCTGACAGGCCATGAACGAAAAAATCATCAAGACAGTCAGCATAAAGCAAGCTAATTTTTTCATAAGCTGTTCCTTTCTGATTATGACATACGGTTTAAAAGGTCTTCCCTCAAATTCCACAGATCCTCCGAAAGATCCACATAATAAGTATGAGGATTTTCAAATCGCTTTACCTCGTCCCATAACGAATCCACCTGCTTTGCGCAGTAATCGGCTATTTCGTTTACAGAAGGCGACTTATAGATTTGTTTTCCGTTTTCGAAAACTTTAACCTGAAGCTTTTTGGCGACAAAGTCGGTTAAGACCTTGCGCTTCCAGGTATATTCCGGATCGAATATTTCATACGGTTCGGAAGAGTCTATCTTCTCATAGCCGAGCGTTATCACATCTGCTATGGCATTTCCGCTTTCACGGTCATAAAGCCTCCACGGTATCTTGACGCCGGGAAGGGTTATTTTTGAAGCGTTCTCGCTGATTTTGATTTTCGGGATTATCTCCCCGCCCTTTTCAACTGCCGAAAGCTTGTACACTCCGCCGAACACAGCTTCGCTCGAAGCGGTGATAAGTCTTTCGCCGACACCGTAGCTGTCCACCTTTGCGCCCTGAAATATCATGTCCCGTATAAGATATTCGTCAAGCGAGTTTGAAACACAGATTTTACAGTCTTCATATCCTGCCGCGTCAAGCATTTTACGTGCGCGCTTTGTGATATAGGTTATGTCTCCGCTGTCTATTCTGATTCCGAGCGGACGCTTACCCAAAGGCTTTAAAACATCGTCAAATACCCTGATAGCATTCGGTATACCGGATTTAAGCACATTATAGGTATCTACCAGCAGCATACAGCTGTCCGGATATTTTTCGGCATATGTCTTAAAAGCGGTATATTCATCATCGAAAAGCTGTACCCAGCTGTGTGCCATAGTTCCTGATGCAGGTACGTTGAAATCCTTGGCGGTAAGCAGGCAGGATGTGCCCTTGCAGCCGCCTATTATTGCGGCACGCGCTCCGTAATAAGCGGCGCCGTAGCCGTGTGCCCGTCTGGCACCGAATTCCATGACAGGACGCCCCTCGGCCGCTCTGGTAATACGGTTGGCTTTTGTGGCTATAAGCGACTGATGGTTTATTGTCAAAAGAAGCATTGTTTCAAGCATCAGCGCCTGCATTGCCGGTCCCCTTACCGTTACGATAGGTTCGCGCGGAAATATGACAGTACCCTCAGGTACCGCCCAGACATCGCAGGTGAATTTAAAATTACGAAGGTAATCAAGAAATTCTCTGTTAAACAGCTTCAGGCTTTCTAAATATTCTATATCCTCATCGGAAAAATGAAGATCGTTCATATATTCTATGAGCTGCTCAAGACCTGCCATTACGGCATAACCGCCGTTATCCGGCACACGGCGAAAGAACATATCAAAATAGGTAACGGTATCTCGCATATCGCTTGTGAAAATGCCGTTTGACATCGTAAGCTCATACAAGTCCATAATCATTGTCAGATTGAATTCAGTCTTTTTCATTTTTATCTCCGATCTGCGGCCTACATTTTTTCCGGCGCGTTTATTTTAAGCAATGCAAGCACGTTTTTGATAACCAAAGCAGTATCCGCACAAAGTGTAAGCCTTGCCTGCATCAACGGTTCTTCTGCGCCCTTCACACGGCATACAGCGTAAAACTTATGGAATTTTGTGGCAAGCTCCATCACATAGTGTGTTATGCGTGCAGGGTCGTAATTTTTTACCGAAAGTATAATTTCGTCTGTAAGCGCAGCAATATGGGTTATAAGCTCTCGTTCTTCCGCTGTCTTTAAAAGCTCCAGCTCCTCTGTGCTGCACTTGCGCATTTCTATGCCCTCTGAGGCAAGATTGCGCATAATGCTGCAAATGCGGGCATAGGCGTATTGCACATAATATACGGGATTACTGTTAGACTCCTCAACCGCAAGGTCAAGGTCAAAGTCGAAATGGCTGTTTGGCTCTCTCAGATTGAAGAAAAACCTCGCTGCATCTATCGGTACCTCTTCGAGAAGAGTCACCAGTGTTATGGCTTTTCCCGACCGTTTGGAGGCCTTTATGACTTCTCCGTCGCGTACAAGACGCACCATCTGCATAAGCACTGCATCAAGTCTCGAAGCGTCTACTCCGAGAGCTGTCAGCGCGCTTTTAAGGCGCGGCACATAACCGTGATGGTCGGCGCCGAGTATATCTATTGCCTTATCAAAGCCGCGGGTCACAAGCTTGTTGTAATGATATGCTATATCCGGCACGACATAGGTAGGGATCCCGTTGGCGCGCACCAGTACAAAATCCTTGTCACAGCCGTAATCGGTGGCTTTGAACCATAGAGCCCCGTCCTGCTCATATGTGTGACCGCTTTCTTTTAAGAGCGCAATTATTTTATCTGTCTCTCCGTTTTTGTGAAGCTCACTTTCTTTAAACCATGTGTTGTAAGT
>USHL01000144.1 GCA_900554525.1 uncultured Oscillospiraceae bacterium
TCTGCATTTCAATATCATAATCCTTGCAGTCACGGGAAACCCCGAGATTGACATTAATTTTAGTACGCAGCATAGAACCCACACCGTTAGGGTCAATACATGTATGCAGCCTGTTTGCGCAAATTGCGACCTGACCCTTGGCGACAAGGTCACGTATCTCCTCCTCTGTTCTGTATTCCTTCCCGGCAACCGCTTTCATTTCAGGAGTGATTATGCCGCGCCTCGCAGCATCCATTTGTGTTGTATAACTTCTCATTATTATTTTTCCTTTCATTCAGATATTATTTCTTCGGCAAAGCGGGAATTCAAATCAAAATTATGCTGCATCGGTCCGGAGCCCTTTCCGAGGTCAAGCATTGCGGCCAACGCGCCGGAAATATATTCTTTGGCCCGCTTTACCGACTCGGCAAGCGTAAACCCCTTGGCAAGGTTCGCGGCAATCGCACTGGAAAGCGTACAGCCTGTTCCGTGAGTGTTAGGGTTATCGATACGTCTGCCCTCAAACCAGAGCATTTCCCCTTTTGTATACAAAAGGTCATCTGCATCGCTGACGCTGTGCCCGCCTTTAAGCAAAACGGCGCAGCCGTAACTGTCGCCGATAAGCTCCGCGGCCTTCTGCATATCATCTTTTCCTTTAATCGCAATACCCGAAAGCACCTGTGCTTCGTAAATGTTCGGCGTAACAAGCTCCGCTGCCGGCAGAAGCTCTTCGGTTAGGTTCTTCACTGCTTCAGTTTTCATCAGTGAAGAACCGCTGGTAGCCGCCATTACAGGGTCCACCACTATATTCACCGCTTTGTGAAATCTCAGTCTTTCTGCAATTACGCGAATCAATCCGCTCGAGGATACCATGCCGATCTTGACCGCGTCGGGAAAAATATCCTCAAATACCGCGTCGATCTGCTGTGCCAAAAATTCAGGGGTCGACTCCTGAATCGCCCGCACGCCGGTTGTGTTCTGTGCCGTCAGTGCCGTAACCGCGCTCATGGCATAAACACCATTCATAGTCATTGTTTTAATATCTGCCTGAATACCGGCGCCTCCGCAGGAATCGCTGCCTGCGATTGATAATGCTGTTTTCATAAAATACTCCTTTTCGGCATTATTTTTATCAAGCGACAGAAAGTGGTGCCCCCGGTCTGCCGCCGAAGCCTACGGCTTATATACCGCAGGCGAATTTCAGAAACCTGTCTGTATTTGTATAATCTTTAAGGAAAAAATCCGCAGCAGCACGCAGCTCCTCCTGCTTTTTCTCGTAAGAATCATAAACCGCGGCGGTAATAAATCCGTCTGCTTTCGCGGTTTTCAGAGCATAATACGCATCCTCAAACACAACGGTGTCCGCCCTTGCCGTATTCAGATGTTCCAGCGCTTTGCGGAAAATAAACGGCTCATCCTTACCGTGCCCTACATCGTCACAGGTGAAAATTTCCGAGAAAAAGGCTTCCATACTGCAGCGCTTTAATGCCGCCCGGACCTGATAACGGGCAGATGCGGTGGCTATACACAGCCTTACACCGCCGGATCTGAGCCGCTCCAAAAAGTCAATTACGCCGGGTTTCGGCTGTACGGTATTAAAATAAAACTGTTCCACAGCTCGGTTAATACCGTTCATAATCTCATTTACGGTAAGATCAACCTCATACTTCCCCCTGATATACTCCGCGGACTGCCGAAGGCTCATAGTATTAATCTTGCCGGCAAGCTTCTCACGCGGCTCGATACCTAAAGACCGCAGATATACCTCTCCAGCATTTTCCCAGACAAACATAGAATCGAATAAGGTGCCGTCAAAATCAAAGATTGCACCCCTCAGCATATACGCAGCTCCTTTTCCCTTGCTTTCAGCTCTGCTGCCGCCTGCCCGGGATCATCTGCCTTCATAATGGCAGATACCACACAAATTCCGGCAATGGGTATTCCGGCAAGAATATCGATATTATCCTTATTAAGCCCGCCGATGGCATTTGCCGGAATCGGGACAGCACGGCATATATCACGCAGCGTATCCACCGAGGTCAACACGGTTTTCACTTTAGTGGTGGTAGGATATATCGCGCCCACACCGAGGTAATCCGCCCCCTGTTCAAAAGCCTCCAACGCCTGAGGAACGGTTTTGGCGGTTGCACCCACAATACATTTTTCACCCATAAGCTTTCGCGCCAGTGCAACCGGCATATCGCTCTGCCCCACATGTACGCCCTCCGCATCAACGGCAAGCGCCACATCCACACGGTCGTCAATAATAAGAGGTACGTCATACCGCTTTGCAATCGTATGTACCTTCTCCGCAAGGCAGATATACTCACGCGTGCTCTTTTCCTTTTCCCGCAGCTGCAGAAGAGTTGCTCCGCCTATCAGCGCCTGCTCTACGCGGTATAAAAATTCCTCTTCGGAATAATTCGTGCTGTCGGTTATAAAATACAAGCTTGAATCAAATTTTTTCATTTTACTCACTCACACATAAAGATAATCGTTTAAAACCGGCTGCAAGCCTTGATCTGCAATATCCTGATACATCTTTTTTAAGCTGCGGCTGTCCTCGATTTCAAACTGCTCGTCGCCCTGTGCCGTGTCAGGCGCTTTCCCGCTGTATTTACTTTCATGGTCTCCGATGCCGGTCGAAACACCTGCCGAAACCTTTGTCGCGGCAATTTTCACTATGCCGTTGCGAAAACCTGCGCTTTCACGCGAGGATACCGTAATACCGACATAAGGCAAAAAAATACGGTAAGCGCAAAGCACCTGACAAAGCTGTTTTTCGTGAACATCCAGAGGATTGATTTTATCGTTGTTGATTATCGGCCGAAGTCTCGGGCAGGAAAGCGACATCTCGGCATAAGGATATTTCCTTTGCAGATAATAAACATGCATGGCGCTCGCCAAAGCGTCTTTGCGAAAATCGGAAAGTCCGAGCAGTGCCGAAAAAGCGACTCCTCGCATTCCCCCGCGCAGGGCTCTTTCCTGTGCGTCGAAGCGATAGGGCCATACCCGCTTATGTCCCAGCAGATGAAGCTGTTCGTATTTATCGGTATCGTAGGTTTCCTGAAACACGGTCACATAGTCTGCGCCGCATTCGTGAAGATATTTATATTCATCGGTGTTTACAGGATATATCTCAAGCCCCACCATACGGAAATATTTCCGCGCCAACTTACACGCCTCGCCGATATATTCAACACTGCTCTGAGCGCGGCTCTCCCCGGTAAGGAGCAGAATCTCCTCCATGCCGCTGTCGGCGATTATCCGCATTTCTTTTTCTATCTGCTCCGACGAAAGCTTCATTCTTTTGATATGGTTATAACAGTTAAATCCGCAGTACACACAGTAATTTTCACAGTAGTTGGCTATGTATAAAGGTGTGAAAAGATAAACAGTATTGCCGAAATGCTTGCTCGTTTCAAGCCTTGCACGCTGAGCCATCTGCTCAAGGAACGGTTCGGCCGCCGGAGAAAGGAGCGCCTTAAAATCCTCGACCGAGCAGGTTTCATGCTCTAAGACCGCCCTTACATCGGCCGCGGTATATTTTGAATAATCGTAAGAATTCATCTGCTCCGTTACGTTTGAACAGATGTCCGATTCAATAACCTCCATTCCCGGAAGATACTCCATATGATTTTTACGGAAGGACGGGTCATTTTCAAGCCGATGCTTTTTGGCAAGCGCCTGAGGCGATAAATATTCCGAATCTATAAAAAATTGATTTTCCATATCTCTGCCCCTTAATCGCGAAGAAATCCGGTCAGCGGGTCGGAAGCGGAAGCGCCCCTGGTCAGTACTCTGCCAAGCCCCGCAAGGTATGCTTTTCTGCCGGCTTCAACAGCATCCTTAAAAGCCGCCGCCATCACCGGAAGATTTCCGGCGGTTGCCAGCGCCGTGTTTGCCATAATCGCCGCGGCGCCCATCTCCATCGCCTCGCAGGCCTGAGACGGCTTGCCGATTCCGGCATCCACAATTATCGGAAGCTCTATTTCATCAATCAGAATTTGAATAAATTCCTTAGTCGCAAGCCCTTTGTTCGAGCCGATAGGTGCCGCCAGCGGCATAACGCTTGCCGCTCCTGCTTTTACAATGTCGCGCGCGGTATTTATGTCGGGATACATATACGGCATAACCACAAATCCCTCGTTTGCAAGGATTTCGGTAGCCTTGACGGTTTCGCCGTTATCGGGCAGAAGATATTTACTGTCCCGCATTATCTCAATCTTTACAAAGTCGCCGCAGCCGAGCTCTCTTGCAAGGCGGGCAATTCGGACCGCCTCCTCGGCATTTCTGGCGCCGCTGGTATTTGGCAGCAGGGTAACTCCGTCAGGGATATAATCAAGAATATTTTCCCGTTCTTTGGTATTGGCGCGGCGAACGGCAAGGGTAATAATTTCCGCGCCCGCATACTTTACCGCCGCCTCAATAAGCTTCATAGAATATTTGCCGGAGCCGAGAATAAAGCGCGATTTGAATTCATGTCCGCCGATGATAAGTTTATCGCTGTTCATTTATGTTTCCTTCTTTGTTACAATATATTTGCCGGGTAAAGCACACCAGCCAGGTGTGCTTTATTCGT